>NZ_JBPQTS010000022.1:0-57494 GCF_051386455.1 Streptomyces sp. URMC 124 | reverse complement strand
GTGGTGGTGGGAGGCAGGAGCTCGGGGGACGACGGGGACGACGGGGACGACGGCGGCGTGGCAGGCGCCGCAGGCGCGGCAGGCGCGGCAGACGTGGCAGACGTGGCGAGCGCTTGCGCGGTCCGCGCCGCGGTGGTGTGCAGCGGAAGCCGTACGGTGAACTCCGCCCCGCCGCCCGCCGCGCGCGTGACGGAGACCGTACCGCCGTTGCGGCGCACGGCCTGCCGGACGAGCGCGAGGCCCAGGCCGCGGCCGTGCGGCGCGCTGCCGGGCGACTTGGTCGACCAGCCGCGCCGGAACACCTCCTCCATCGCCTCGGGCGCCACGCCCGCCCCCGTGTCCGCGACGCGCAGCAGCAGCTCGCCGGAGTCGGCGCGCAGGGTCACGGTGACCTGCGCGTGCCGGACCTCCGCCGCGTTGCGGTTGGCCTCCTCGGCGGCGGCGTCCACCGCGTTGTCGACCAGGTTGCCCAGGACGGTGACGAGATCGCGGGCCGGCAGGTGGCCGGGCAGCAGGCCGTCGTCGACGCGCGTGTCGGGGGTGAGGACGAGCTCGACGCCGCGCTCGTTGGCCTGGGCGGCCTTGCCGAGCAGCAGGGCGGCGAGGACCGGCTCCGCGACGGCGCCGACCACCTCGTCCGTGAGGGCCTGGGCGAGCTCCAGTTCGGCCGTGACGAACTCGACGGCCTCGTCCGCGCGCCCCAGTTCGATCAGGGAGACCACCGCGTGCAGCCGGTTCGCCGCCTCGTGCGCCTGGGAGCGCAGGGCCTCCGCGAAGCCGCGTACGGAGTCCAGCTCGCCGGAGAGCGCCTGGAGTTCGGTGTGGTCGCGCAGGGTCACGACGGTGCCGTGCCGTTCGCCGCCGGAGACCGGCGAGGTGTTGAGGACGACGATGCGGTCGGCCGTCGCGTGGACCTCGTCGACGCGCGGACCGGCGGCCAGCAGGGCGTCCGTGAGGGCGGGCGGCAGGCCGAGGTCGTCGACGCGACGGCCGATCACCTCCCCCGCCAGACCGAGGAGTTCGCGCCCGCCGTCGTTGATGAGGGCGATACGGTGCTGACCGTCCAGCATCAGCAGCCCCTCGCGCACGGCGTGGAGCGTGGCCTCGTGGTAGTCGTGCATCCGGCTCAGCTCGGTGGCGTTCATGCCATGCGTGTGGCGGCGCAGCCGGGCGTTGAGCACGTACGTCCCCGCCCCGCCCAGGGCCAGCGCGCCGAGCGCCACGCCCAGCAGCGCCAGCAGCTGGCGGCGTATCTCGGCGCTGATCGCGTCCACCGTGATGCCCGCGCTCACGAGCCCCGCGACCCGGTCGCCGTCCATGACGGGCACGACCACGCGGACCGACGGCCCGAGCGTGCCGGTGTACGTCTCCGAGAAGGTCCGGCCCTCCAGGGCCGGACCGGTGTGGCCCAGGAAGCGCTCGCCGATGCGGGCCGGGTCCGGGTGGGTCCAGCGGATGCCGTCCGGGCTCATGATCGTCACGAAGTCGACCCCCGTGTCGGTGCGCACGCGCTCGGCGTACGCCTGGAGGACCACGGGCGGATCGGCCGAGCGCACCGCGTCCCGTACGGACGCCGAGGAGGCCACGGCGACCGCCGCCGCCGTCACCTCGCGGCGCGCGGCCTCCTCGGCCTGGCCGCGGTCGGCGACGTACGCGAAGGCCGCGCAGCCGGCCACCACGAAGGCGACCAGCACGATCTGCATCGCGAAGAGCTGGCCGGCCAGGCTGCGGGGGCGGCGGATGCGGGGTCTGCGCATGGCGGACAGTGTGCACCGGGCCGCACCCGTGAACGTAATGCACATAAGGGTGACCACGGTCACAGAGCCGTGCATAGTCACCGGAGCCCCACTCGCCGGAGCTCCGGTCACGGGGTTCCGGTTCCACTCATTCCCCCGCTCAGATCCTTCCCCCGCTCAGAGCCGCGACCACGAGGAGACATCCGTGACGGCACAGGCAGCACCACCGGCCGGCCGGGCACGCCGCCGCCCGGACCGGACCCACTACCTCTACCTGGCCGTGATCGCGGCCGTCCTCGCCGGCATCGCCGTCGGCTTCGCGGCGCCGGGCGTCGCGGTCGAGCTCAAGCCGCTCGGCACCGGCTTCGTGAACCTGATCAAGATGATGATCTCGCCGGTCATCTTCTGCACGATCGTGCTCGGGATCGGCTCCGTGCGGAAGGCCGCCAAAGTCGGTGCGGTCGGCGGGCTGGCCCTCGGCTACTTCATGGTCATGTCGACCGTCGCGCTCGCCATCGGCCTGGTGGTGGGCAACATCCTGGAGCCCGGCAGCGGGCTGCACCTGACGGACGCCGTGCGTCACGCGGGTGAGGCACAGGCCAAGGGCGGCAGCGAGTCCACGACGGCCTTCCTGCTCGGCATCATCCCGACCACCATGGTCTCCGCCTTCACCGGCGGCCAGGTCCTGCAGACCCTGCTCGTCGCGCTCCTCGCGGGCTTCGCCCTGCAGGCGATGGGCGCGTCCGGCGAGCCCGTCCTGCGCGGCATCGGACACGTCCAGAAGCTGGTCTTCCGCATCCTCGCCATGATCATGTGGGCGGCCCCCGTGGGCGCCTTCGGCGCCATCGCGGCCGTCGTCGGCGCGACCGGCGTCGACGCCCTGAAGTCCCTCGCCGTCATCATGATCGGCTTCTACGTCACGTGCGTGCTGTTCGTGATCGTCGTCCTGGGCGCCCTGCTGCGGCTGGTGGCCGGGGTGAACATCTTCACGCTGCTCAAGTACCTCGGGCGCGAGTTCCTGCTCATCCTCTCGACGTCCTCGTCGGAGTCGGCCCTGCCGCGCCTGATCGCCAAGATGGAACACCTGGGCGTGAGCAAGCCGGTCGTCGGCATCACCGTGCCGACCGGCTACTCCTTCAACCTCGACGGCACGGCCATCTACCTGACGATGTCGTCGCTCTACATCGCCGAGGCCATGGGCGAGCCGCTCGCGCTGGGCCAGCAGATCTCGCTGCTCCTGTTCATGATCGTCGCCTCCAAGGGCGCGGCGGGCGTCACCGGCGCCGGCCTCGCCACGCTCGCGGGCGGCCTCCAGTCCCACCGCCCCGAACTCGTCGACGGGGTCGGCCTGATCGTCGGCATCGACCGCTTCATGAGCGAAGCGCGGGCCCTGACGAACTTCGCGGGCAACGCGGTGGCCACGGTCCTCGTCGGCACGTGGACCAAGGAGATCGACAAGGAGCGGGTGAGCGAGGTGCTCGCCGGGCGGCTGCCGTTCGACGAGACGACCCTGGCCGGCGACGGGCACGGGGCCGGCCCGGGAGGCGACGGCGAGCTGCCGGAGCCGAAGGAGCCCGTGGGCGCCGCGGCTTAACAGGCCGCGGAAGGCACGCGGGGCGCCCAGGGGCGTTCAAGGGGGCGTGCGGGTGCACGGGGCGGGCCCGGTGCTGGACGCGGGCCCGTGTACGACGGACGCTGCCGTACGCATGCGCGTCTCTCGTGTGCCAGGGGGATATGTGTACAGCGTTCTCTACGGCAATTCCCGTATCACTCTCACCTCCAGCAGCGGTACCCGGCTCGAACGTTCCGAGCTGCTCCTGCGCGATCCCGGCCTACGTCATCCGCGGTCCTCGCCCGCCGCCGCGGCACCCCTTCTCCTCGGGCGGGAGGAGACGACGGCCGCCGTCCGGCGGGACGTTGCGGCAGGGCAGTCGATGGAGTTCCACGGCCCTTGCGGAGTGGGAAAGACCACCCTGCTCCGGGCCGTCGCCGCGGACGGGCGGCGCAGCGCGTTCGTACGCGTGGCCGGGAAACCGCTGGAGGACGTGCTGCAACTGCTGGTGGACGAGCTCTACGTGTCCACCGAGCGGGAAGCGGTGAAGTACCCCCGCGCGGTCTGCGCGCGGCTCGTCGATCACGCCCGGCCGCTGATCGTGCTGGACGAGGTGCCGCCCGGTTCGCGCATCCCGCTGGAGCTGTCGGCCACCCTGCCCGGCTGCGTGCTCCTGGTCGCCGCGGAGCGCCCCGTGCTCGGCGGGACCGGCACGACCCGGCTCCTGGAGGGGCTGCCGCCGGAGCCCGCGCTCGACCTCTTCACCCGCTCGCTGGGCCGCCCCGTGCCGGACGCGGAACTGCCCGCCGTCCACCGGCTGCTGGAAGCCGTACGCTTCCGGCCGCTGCACGTCCGGCAGGCCGCGGCGCTCGCGCGGGCCGGGCACCCGGTCGGGACGCTGGCCCGGATCGCCGCCCGGGACCCGCGGGAGCTGGACCGGCTGAGCGCGGGGTCGCTGTCCGGGGCCGAGCGGAGGGCGCTGGTGGTCCTGGCGCTCGTGGCCGGAACCCTGGTGCCGGGGAACTGGGTGTCGGCCGTCGGCGACATCACGTACGCCGTGCAGTCCCTGGTCTCGCTGTACGAGCGCGGACTCGTCGAGCGCCCCGAGGAGGACCGGTTCGGGCTGCCGGTGTGCCTGAAGGAGAGCCTGCGGGGGCTGACGCTCGACGCGGTCTCCCTGAGCGCGGGAGTCAACGGGCTCGCCGACTGGCTGGACGACGCTCTCCACGGCGACGTGCACACGCTCACGGAGGCGCTCCAGGGCGTCGAGGGCATCGTCGGGCTGCTCGGCGTCGCCGCCGAGCGGGGGGAGTGGCGGGCCGCGATCCGGCTGGCGAAGATCGCCGAAGCCGCGTTGTTCGCCGGACTGCGGTGGCAGCAGTGGAAGGAGGTCCTGGAGAAGGGCGAGGAGGCGGCCAGGAGGATCGGCGACCGGGCCGCGGAGGCGCTCTTCTCCCACCAACTGGCCACCGTGGCCTACGCCGAGGACCGTCCCGCGGACGCCCGGGCCCGGCTCCGGCACGCGCTGCGGCTGCGGGAGGAGCTGGGCGATGTCGCGGGGGCCCGGCTGACCAGGGAGAACCTGGCGTACGTGGCGCCCCCGCCGGGGACGCTTCCGGGCGACGGGCCCGGTGCGCCGCGGCGGACGTGGGTCCGGTGGGCGGCGCTGTGCGTGGCCGTGCTGCTGGCCGTCGTCGTGGTGATCGCCGCGGTGCGGGCAGCGGTCTCCAAAGACCCTCCGGGGCCGGGCCCCTCGGTGCCGGGGGACAGCGCCGGTCCGGTCACCGCCGGGCCGGCGGACCGCAGCCCGACCGCCGCGGGGAGCGGCACGCCGGGCGCGAGCAGTGCCGGCCCCGGCCGCAGCCCGAGCGGTACGGCGGGGTCCCCGTCCGCCACGGGACCGGGCTCCAGTCCCGGTCCGACCCTGACGACGACCGGCCCCTCCCCGAGCAGGAGCCCGAGCCCGAGCCCGACCCGTACGAGCCCTTCCGCGTCGCCCAGCCCCAGCCGCACGACGCGGAGTCCGTCCGCTTCCCCCGGCCGTACGCGGAGTCCGTCCGTTTCCCCGAGCCGTACGACGCGGAGTCCGTCCGTTTCCCCCAGCCGTACGACGCGGAGCCCGTCCGTTTCCCCCGGCCGTACGCAGAGTCCGTCCGTTTCCCCCAGCCGTTCGACGGCCGGTTCCGGCCATGACGACGGGCCCGGGTGAAGCCCCCCGCTCCTACGCCGCCACCTACGCCGCCACCAACTCCGCCACCAGCTCTGCCGCCTCCCCCGCCGGTACCCCCGCCGCCGTGAGGGCCGTCACCGCGGCCGAGCGGCCCGCTTCGGCCGGGGCCAGGACGCCGTCGTTGACCGCCTGGATCAGGCCGAAGAGGATCTGCTCGCGGACGTAGGCCAGGGCGATGGCGGGCAGGGGAGAAGTGAAGCGGCCCTCGTCCAGGCCGCGTTGGAGCATGGCGGCGCACTCGCGGCGCACCGGCTCCAGGCGGCGGTGGATGCCCTCGACGGTGACGCTGCGCTGGGCCAGGGAGATCAGCAGGCGGTAGCCGTCGGCGATCTCCCAGGCGGCGAGCATGGAGCGGGCCAGGGCCTTGGCGGGGTCTTCGACCTCGTGCAGGGCCTCGGCCTGGGCGATCTCCACCGCGTTCGCGGCGTCGTCGACGAGGGCGCGCATCAGCGCTTCGCGGCTGGGGAAGTGGCCGTAGACCGTGCGCCGGACGACACCGGCCGCCCGTGCGATCTGGTCCATGCTCGCGTCCGCGTCGCGCAGCAGTTCCGCGAGCGCGATGTCCATGATGCGGCGGCGGTTGGCGTCAGCTCTGCCGGCCATTGGTCTCTTCTCTGTCCGTCGAGGCTCCGACCGAGTCCCGGATCGGGGCTCCGCCGAGGAAGGGGCTGCGGGCGCAGCCTTCGTGGCCGACATCCTGCACCTCATTTTGCACACAGCCGCACCCTCCCGTAATTTGCACACTGCTGTGTAATTGCACATCCATGTGCAAGATAGGAAAGGGGTGACCGATGGGCCTCGCGATGTCGACGCCGGTCGACGAGATGGACGGTCCGTACAAGAGGCGCTGGGCCGCGCTGGGGGTGCTCTGCATCAGCCTGCTGATCATCGTGATGGCCAACACCTCCCTGACGGTCGCCGCCCCCGACATGGTCAAGGACCTCGGCCTGGGCAGCTCCGACCTGCAGTGGGTCATCGACGGCTACACCGTTCCCTACGCCGCGCTGATGCTGATCCTCGGCGCCGTCGGTGACAAGTACAGCCGCCGCGGAGCGCTCGTTCTCGGCCTCTTCGTCTTCGGAGCGGCCTCCGTCGCCGGCTCGATGGTGGACAGCTCGGCCGGGGTCATCGCATCGCGCGCCGTCATGGGCGTCGGTGCGGCCATGATCATGCCGGCGACGCTCTCGCTGCTCGCGGCGACCTTCCCGCGCGAGGAGCGCGCCAAGGCCATCACCATCTGGACGGCCACCGCCGGTCTCGCCATCGCCGTCGGCCCGCTCGTGGCCGGTGCGCTGCTGGAGGACCACGGCTGGGCGTCCACGTTCCTGATCAACGTGCCGATCGCCTTCCTCGGGATCATCGGCGCGCTGGCGCTCGTCCCGCCGTCGAAGGCGACGCGCCCGGGCGAGGAAGCGGCCAGGATCGACTACGTCGGCGGCCTGCTGTCCGTCGTGTGGGTCGGCTCGCTCATCTACATGATCATCGAGGGGCCGCACTTCGGCTGGGGCGCCAAGGCGATCGCCGCCGCGGTCGTCGCGGGCGTCGGCCTGGTCCTCTTCGTGCTCTGGGAGCTGCGCCACCCGCAGCCGGTCCTGGACGTCCGCCGCTTCGCCGAGCGCGCGTTCGCCGGCTCGACCATGGCCGTCGCGCTGTTCTTCCTCGCCGTCTTCGGCGCCTTCTACTACCTCACCCAGCACCTGCAGTTCGTCCTCGGCTACTCGCCGCTGGACACCGGCGTGCGGATGCTGCCGCTGGCCGGCGCGGTGTTCGTGGGCGGCGCGCTGACCGCGATCCTCACCCCCAAGGTGGGCATGAAGGTCACCGTGGCGTGCGGCATGACCGTCGGCACCGTCGCCATCGCGCTGCTCGCCCGCGTCGACGAGTCCTCCACCTACGACGACTTCGTGCTGCCGCTGATCATCCTGGGCCTGGCCATCGGCCTGTCCCTGTCGCCGTGCACCAACGCCATCATGGGCTCCTTCCCCGAGGACCAGCTCGGCGTCGGCGGCGCCGTCAACAGCACCTCGATCGAGATGGGCGGCTCCCTGGGCATCGCCATCCTCGGCACCGTGCTCGCCAAGACCTACTCGTCCAACCTCGGCGACGCCGCCGCGAAGGCCGCCGAGGCCGGCGGCCCCGAGCTGCCGGAGAAGGCCCTCGGCATCGCGCAGGACTCGGTCGGCGCGGGGCTGGCCGTGGCCGAGGAGGTCGGCAAGCAGGTCGCGGCCGGCGCGGCGCCGAAGGTCGGCCCGGAGAAGGCCGCCGCCCTCGGGGCGCAGCAGGCCCAGGCCGTGGCCGAGGCCGTGCACCGGTCGTTCGCGGACGCCGTCGCCCACACCAGCGTCGTCGGGGCGGTCGTCCTCGGCGTGGGGACGGTCCTGGTGGCCCTCCTCCTCCCGGGCCGCAAGGCGCGGGCGGCGGCCGCCGCAGCCGCTTCCGCGGAGGCGGGGACCGGGGCGAAGGCAGGGGCTGACCGCGCCGGCAAGGAGCGCGTGAGCGAGAAGGCCTGACGCGCGGCGCGCCGCGGCGGACCCGTGCCCCGCACCCCCGTGCGGGGTGCGGGGCGCTCGCGCATGCGGGCTCCTACACCGCCCTCCACCACACCGTCGCCAGCGGCGGCAGCGTCACCGTGATGCTCGCCGGGCGCCCGTGGTGGCGGGTGGCCTCCGTCTTGACCGGGTCGGGCGTGGTGACACCGCTGCCGCCGTAGCGGGCGGCGTCCGTGTTGAGGATCTCCTGCCACGCCGTGAACCGGCCCGGCACGCCCAGGGCGTAGCCGTGCCGCACCACGGGGGAGAAGTTGCTGACGGCCAGCAGGGGCGCGCCCTGCGCGTCGAAGCGCAGGAACGCGAAGACGTTGTCCTCCGCGGCGTCGCCCACCACCCACTCGAAGCCCTCGGGCGCCGTGTCCCGCTGCCACAGGGCGGGCGTGGCACGGTAGGCCGTGTTCAGGTCGCGGACCAGGTCCCGGACGCCCCGGTGGTCCGCCTCGGCGGAGTAGGACGGGTCGAGCAGCCACCAGTCGGGGCCGTGGGCCTCGGACCACTCGGCGCCCTGCGCGAACTCCTGGCCCATGAAGAGCAGCTGCTTGCCCGGGTGCGCCCACATGAAGCCGAGGTAGGCGCGGTGGTTCGCGCGCTGCTGCCACCAGTCGCCGGGCATCTTCGACACCAGCGCGCGCTTGCCGTGGACGACCTCGTCATGGGAGATCGGCAGCACGTAGTTCTCGCTGTACGCGTAGATCATCGAGAACGTCATCTCACCGTGGTGGTACTTGCGGTGCACCGGCTCCTTCGAGACGTAGACGAGGGAGTCGTGCATCCAGCCCATGTTCCACTTCAGGCCGAAGCCGAGGCCGCCGAAGCCGCCCGCGCCGACGTGGTGCGTGGCGCGGGTGACGCCGTCCCAGGCCGTGGACTCCTCGGCGACGGTGACGACGCCGGGGCAGCGGCGGTAGACGGTCGCGTTCATCTCCTGCAGGAACGCCACCGCGTCCAGGTTCTCCCGGCCGCCGTGGACGTTCGGCGTCCACTGGCCCTCCTCGCGGGAGTAGTCCAGGTAGAGCATGGAGGCGACGGCGTCCACGCGGAGCCCGTCGATGTGGAACTCCTCGCACCAGTAGACGGCGTTCGCCACGAGGAAATTGCGCACCTCCGTGCGGCCGTAGTCGAACTCGAGCGTGCCCCAGTCCGGGTGCGCGGCGCGCAGGGGGTCCGCGGGCTCGTACAGCGGCCGGCCGTCGAACTCGGCCAGCGCCCAGTCGTCGCGCGGGAAGTGCGCCGGCACCCAGTCCATCAGGACGCCGATGCCGGCCGCGTGCAGGGCGTCCACCAGGTACTTGAAGTCGTCCGGGGTGCCCAGGCGGGCGGTGGGGGCGTAGAAACCGGTGATCTGATAGCCCCACGAACCGCCGAAGGGGTGCTCGGCGATCGGCATCAGCTCCACGTGCGTGAAGCCGAGATCCTTGACGTAGGCGGGGAGCTGCTCGGCCAGCTGCCGGTACGTCAGGCCCGGGCGCCAGGAGGGTAGGTGCACCTCGTAGACCGAGAAGGGGTGTTCGTGGACCGGCCGGTGCGTCCGGGTCGCCATCCACTCCTCGTCGCGCCAGGTGTGGTGCGAGGCGTGCACGACCGAGGCGTTCGCCGGAGGGGCCTCCGTGCGGCGCGCCATGGGGTCCGCGCGCATCGTGTGCGAGCCGTCCGGGCGCGTGATCTCGAACTTGTACAGCGCGCCCTCGCCGACGTCCGGCAGGAACAGCTCCCACACCCCGGACGCGCCCAGCGACCGCATGGGGTGGCCCGTGCCGTCCCAGTAGTTGAAGTCGCCGACGACGCGAACGCCCCGGGCGTTCGGCGCCCACACCGTGAACCGGGTGCCCGGCACTCCCTCGTGCACCATCGGCATCGCGCCCAGCGCCCGCCACAGCTCCTCGTGGCGGCCTTCGTGGATCAGGTGCAGGTCGAGGTCGCCGAGGGCGGGCAGGAAACGGTACGGGTCGCAGACCTCCAGCTCACTGTCCTCGTAACCGACCAGCAGGCGGTAGTCGGGGATCTCGCTCAGCGGCAGCACCGCCGCGAAGAAGCCGTCGCCCTCGTCGTAGAGCTCCACGCGCAGGCCCTTCGCGCTGACCGCCACGGAGCGTGCGCAGGGGCGCAGGGTGCGGAACGCCACGCCGCCGGGCACGGGGTGCGCCCCGAGCAGGCCGTGCGGGTCGTGGTGCGCGCCGTGCAGCAGCCGCTCGCGGTCCTCCGCGCCCAAGGGCTCGGCGGGCCGCACCCCGCGCCGCGCGGGCGCGCGCTTCGCTCGCGGCGGGGCGGCGTCCTGCGGCGCGTCCTGCGCCGCGTCCTGCGGCGCCTCCTGTGGCCCGGGCTCCGGCCCCGCCTTCCCGCTCCGCCCCGGCAGGAACGTGGCCGGGACTCCCGGCGAGGTGCCCGGGAGATCGTGCCCCGGCTCGTGGGACGGTCGGCGGGACGGCGGTCGAGCGCTCACGGTTCGCTCCTCCTGGAAGCCTCCCGACCGGCACCGCCGGGAGTGCGATCGGTGGTACGGATACGGATACGGATACGGATACGGGTACGTGTGCCCACGTCCCCGCGGGCACACAGCGCCGAACGCCCTCCTTGCCGCGTGCAGGAATCCCCCGCCGCGCCCCGGCGGCACAGGCCTGCCTGAGGCCGGCCGGGCACCGCCGGGTCCCGTCGTTGTGGCTGGACGCCGTCGCGGCGGGTGTACAGGGGCGGGCACTCTGGCTGGTTCCCTTGCCGTCGGCAAGGTCCCTCCGCCGCGGCGGTGATCGGCCCCAGCGGCGCGCTCCGGCGGTGCCGGGCTGCCTGGGGCCTGCTGGGCACCGCCGGGTTCCATCGCGGTGGTTGCGCGCCGTCGCGGCGGGGGTGTCGGGGTGGGTTCCCCGGGCGGGCTTCCTGGCGCAGGTGACAAACCTCCGCCGCGGCGGTGAGCAGCCCCAGCGGCGCGCTCCGGCGGTGCCGGGCTGTCTCGGGCCTGGTGGGCGTCGCCGGGCCCCGCCGTGGTGGGCCGTCGGGCACAGGCGTCACGTGGCCGGCCCCCGTTCCGGCCGGGAGGCCGGCTCCGCCAGGCGGTGGATCGCTGCCATCGGGACCGGGAGCCAGTCCGGGCGGTGGCGGGCCTCGTAGAGGACTTCGTAGACGGCCTTGTCCGTCTCGTGGGCGCGCAGCAGCTGCGGCTCCTCGCGCGGATCGCCGTGCACCGACCCGTAGCCCTCGCAGAACGCGGCGCGGGCCCGCTCCGACCAGTTGGTGCCGCTCGCGCGGCCGACCGCCGCCGCGTAGTCGAAGGAGCGCAGCATGCCGGCGACGTCGCGGGCGGTGGGCTGCGGCCGGGTGCGTTCGGCCAGGGGCCGGGCCGGTTCGCCCTCGAAGTCGATGAGGGCCCAGCGGCCGTCCTCGGCGGTGCGCAGCGCCTGCCCGAGGTGGAGGTCGCCGTGGATGCGCTGGGCGCGCCACGTGCGCCCGGCGCGGCCGAGCGCGGCGAGGTCGTCGTAGGCGCCGCGCAGGGCGGCCCGGAAGGGGCGCAGCGCGGGCACGGCGTCGGCGGCGGCGTCGAGCCGCCGGGTCATCGCCGCGGCGAGGTGTTCGAGCTGGGGGCGCCGCAGCACCACCGTGGGCAGCGCTTCGGCGAGCGCTCCGTGGACTTCGGCGGTGGCGTGGCCGAGGGCGCGCGCGGAGGCGGTGAAGTCGGCGCGGACGGCGAGGGCGCTCAGGGCCAGCTGCCAGCCGTCGGCGGAGCCGGGCAGGTAGGGCTGGAGGACGCCGAGCGTCATGGGTTCGGTGCCCGCGCCGGGCACGACGGCCTCGAACCAGGCGGCGGGGGCGGGCACCCGGGCGCAGCCGGTGCCGGCGAGGGCGCGGGGGAGTTCGAGGTCGGGGTTGGTGCCGGGGCAGACGCGGCGGAAGAGCTTGAGGATGTACGTTTCGCCGTAGACGATCGAGGAGTTGGACTGCTCGGCGCCGATGAGGCGGGGGGCGAGCCCGGCGCCGATGACGACGCCCTCCTCGCGGCTGAAGCGCAGCGGCCCGAGCCGGCCGGGCAGCCGCAGCCGTTCCAGCAGCAGGCCGGCGAGCCGGGGGTCGGCGAGGCCTTCGTAGACGGCGCGGCCGTGCAGCGGGCCGCCGACGGGGCGGCCGATGAGCGTGGGCGCGAGGTGCGGCGGCAGGACCTCGTGCACGCCGAGCAGGAGCTGGTAGCAGTCGTCGGTGCCGGCGTGGACGACGGGGGCGCCGGAGGCCGGGGCGTCCGCGGACCGCCCGGCGGGGGCGCCGGGCTGCTGGGCGCGCACGAGCAGGTGGAGCATGCCGGGGACGGTGGTGCCGGTGTGGTGGGGCAGCAACTCGGTGGCCGCGACGAGCGTGAAGCCGGTGATGGGGCGGCCCTTGCCCGCGAACCACCGCTGACGGGGCAGCCACTCGGAGAGCAGCGGCACCAGTGAGCCCAGCAGCCCGGCATCGGCGGTTTCCCGTTCCGGCGCGTGGGCCGCGGGGGCGGCGCGGACCGAGGACAGCAGCGGACCGGGGGCGCCCCCCTTCCGTCCGGTGTCCCGGTGTCCGGTGCCCCGGCGGGACGGTGCAGCGTCCGACATGGCGTCGCGTCCTTTCCCCGGGGCACGGCATATGGGGCAAAGTGTCCCGGATCACGGTCCCGGATTGCGGCATTGACCGGTGCGCGGTGCTGGGGTCCCCGCCGGAGGCGGGGGAGTGCCGGGCGAGGATCGTCCGTTCGGTCGGCGCCTGCGGCCCTGGTGCGGGCGTGCGGTGGCCGGGCGGCGGCCCCTGCGGCGGTGCCGGAACGGAAGCGGTCCGTTCGGCCCGGCCCGTGCGTAGTAGTGAGGGTGCCCCCGGTTCGCGGGGGAAAACCGCCCGTGCGCGACGGGCCGGCGGGCGCCGGCGCGCACGGGAGCGCCCTCAGTGTCCGGCCTGCGGCGGCGCGCCACGGCGGAGCCGGAACCAGTAGAAGCCGTGACCGGCCAGGGTCAGCAGGTAGGGCAGTTCGCCGATGGCGGGGAAGCGCACCCCACCGATCAGCTCGACGGGATGCCGGCCGCTGAACTCCTGCAGATCGAGCTCGGTCGGCTGTGCGAAACGGGAGAAGTTGTTCACGCACAGCACGAGGTCGTCCTCCCGCTGCCCGGGCAGCCGCACCTCGCGCAGGAACGCGAGCACGGCGGGGTTGCTGGAGGGCAGCTCGGTGTACGAGCCGAGCCCGAAGGCCGGGTTCTGCTTGCGGATCTCGATCATCCGGCGGGTCCAGTGCAGCAGCGACGAGGGGGAGCTCATCGAGGCCTCGACGTTGGTGACCTGGTAGCCGTAGACCGGGTCCATGATGGTCGGCAGGTACAGCCGGCCCGGATCGCACGAGGAGAAGCCGGCGTTGCGGTCGGGCGTCCACTGCATGGGGGTGCGCACCCCGTCGCGGTCGCCGAGCCAGATGTTGTCGCCCATGCCGATCTCGTCGCCGTAGTAGAGGATCGGCGAGCCGGGCAGGGAGAACAGCAGCGCGGTGAACAGCTCGATCTGATTGCGGTCGTTGTCGAGCAGCGGGGCCAGTCGCCGGCGGATGCCGATGTTGGCGCGCATGCGCGGATCCTTGGCGTACTCCGCGTACATGTAGTCGCGCTCTTCGTCGGTGACCATCTCCAGCGTCAGCTCGTCGTGGTTGCGCAGGAAGACGCCCCACTGGCAGCGCGACGGGATGGCCGGGGTCTTGGCCAGGATTTCCGAGACGGGGTAGCGGGATTCGCGCCGCACGGCCATGAAGATGCGCGGCATCACGGGGAAGTGGAAGGCCATGTGGCATTCGTTGCCGCCGGTCTCGTAGTCCCCGAAGTAGTCGACGACGTCCTCGGGCCACTGATTGGCTTCGGCCAGCAGCACCGTGTCCGGGTAATGGGCGTCGATCTCGGCCCGGACGCGCTTGAGGAAGGCGTGCGTCTGCGGCAGGTTCTCGCAGTTGGTGCCCTCCTCGGCGAAGAGGTACGGCACCGCGTCCAGCCGGAAGCCGTCGATGCCGAGATCGAGCCAGAACCGCAGCGCGGCCAGGATCTCCTCCTGCACGGCCGGGTTCTCGTAGTTGAGGTCCGGCTGGTGGGAGAAGAAGCGGTGCCAGTAGTACTGCTTGCGGACCGGGTCGAAGGTCCAGTTCGAGGTCTCGGTGTCGACGAAGATGATGCGCGCGTCGGGATAGCGCTTGTCGTCGTCGGCCCAGACGTAGTAATCCCCGTAGGGGCCTTCGGGGTCGCTGCGCGACTGCTGGAACCACTCGTGCTGATCGCTCGTATGGTTCATGACAAAGTCGATGATGACGCGCATGCCGCGCTGGTGCGCCGCGTCCACGAACTCCACGAAGTCGGCCAGGTCGCCGAACTCCGGGAGCACCGAGGTGTAGTCGGAGACGTCGTAGCCGCCGTCGCGCAGGGGCGACTGGAAGAACGGCGGCAGCCACAGGCAGTCGACGCCCAGCCACTGCAGGTAGTCCAGTTTGGCGGTCAGACCCTTGAGGTCGCCGATGCCGTCGCCGTCGCTGTCCTGGAAGGACCGGACGAGCACCTCGTAGAAGACGGCGCGCTTGAACCAGTCGGGGTCCAGGTCCTTGGCGGGAGTGTCCTCGAATGTGTCGGGGACGGGCTCATTGACGATCATGGTGTGGGTGACCCTCCGATCGGTGAGGACGGTCGCAGCGAGAACACGTGCGCGGGCGCGATGGAACGGCCCGGCTCGAGGCGCACATAGTTGTCCCTGCCCCAGTGATAGGTCTCTCCGGTGAGCTCGTCGCGCACCGGGACGGACTCGTGCCACGCGAGGCCGAGTTCCGGCATGTCCAACGAGACCGTGGCCTCCTGGGTGTGGTGGGGGTCGAGGTTGACGACCGTGAGTACGCACGAGCTGCCCGTCCGCTTGGAATAGGCGATGACGGCCTCGTTGTCGGCGTGATGGAAACGCAAGTTGCGCAGCCGCTGCAGGGCGGGATGGCGCCGGCGCAGCCGGTTCAGCAAGGTGATCAGCGGGGCCAGGCTGCGGCCCTCGCGTTCGGCCGCGTCCCAGTCGCGCGGGCGCAGCTGGTATTTCTCCGAGTCCAGGTATTCCTCGCTCCCGGGGTGCACCGGAGCGTTCTCGCACAGCTCGTATCCGGCGTACATGCCCCAGGTCGGGGAGAGCGTCGCGGCGAGCACGGCGCGCACCTCGAAGGCGGCCCGGCCGCCGCTCTGCAGATAGGCGTGCAGGATGTCGGGGGTGTTCACGAAGAGGTTCGGCCGCATGAACGCGGAGGCCTCCCCGGAGAGCTCGCCGAGGTAGTCCGTGAGCTCCTGCTTGGTGTTGCGCCAGGTGAAATAGGTGTAGGACTGCTGGAAGCCGATGGCGCCGAGCGCGCGCATCATCGCGGGCCGGGTGAAGGCCTCGGCGAGGAAGAGGACGTCCGGGTCGGTGCGCCCGATCTCGGCGATCACCTTCTCCCAGAACGCCACCGGCTTGGTGTGCGGATTGTCGACGCGGAAGATCCGCACCCCGTGCCCCATCCAGAACCGCAGCACCCGCAGGCTCTCGCGCACCAGCCCGTCGAAGTCCTCGTCGAAGGCCAGGGGATAGATGTCCTGGTACTTCTTGGGCGGGTTCTCGGCGTAGGCGATGGTGCCGTCGGCGCGGTGGTGGAACCACTCCGGGTGCTTGGCGACCCAGGGGTGGTCCGGGGAGCACTGCAGGGCGAAGTCGAGGGCGACCTCCATGCGCAGCTCGCGGGCGCGCTCGACGAAGTGGTCGAAGTCCTCGAAGGTGCCGAGGTCGGGGTGGAGGGCGTCGTGGCCGCCGTCGGCAGAGCCGATCGCCCAGGGGCTGCCGACGTCGTACGGGCCCGCGGTGAGCGCGTTGTTGGGGCCCTTGCGGTAGGAGGTGCCGATGGGGTGCACCGGGGGCAGGTAGACGACGTCGAAGCCCATCGCGGCGACGGCCGGCAGCCGCCGGGCCGCCGTGCGGAGCGTTCCGCTGCGGGCGGGCATGCGCCCCTCCGCGGGCACCGCCCCCTCCGAGCGCGGGAACATCTCGTACCAGGAGCCGAACAGGGCCCGTTCGCGCTCCACCAGCACCGGCACCGCGCGGCTCACCGAGACCAGCTCGCGCAGCGGGTGCTCGGCCAGCGCCGCCGTGACCGGGGGCGCGAGGGCGGCGGCGAGCCGCGCGGTGGGCGGGCGGCCCGGGTCGCGCAGCGCGTCGACCGCGGCCAGCACCGCCTCGCGGCCCTCCTTCTTCGGCACCCCGGCCGCGGCGCGCTCGTAAAGCAACGCCCCTTCCTCCAGGACGAGTTGGACGTCCATCCCGGCCGGGATCTTCACCGAGGCCCGGTGCCGCCAGCTCCCCACCGGATCGCTCCAGGCCTCCACCGCGTACGTCCAGCGGCCCTCCGAGGCGGGGGTGACGTCCGCGCCCCAGCGGTCGGTGCCGGGCGCGAGTTCGCGCATGGGCGTCCAGGGGCCGCTGCGGCCCGCCGGGTCGCGCAGCACCACGTTGGCGCCGAGCGCGTCGTGGCCCTCGCGGAAGACGGTGGCGGTGACCTGGAAGGTCTCGCCGACGACCGCCTTGACCGGCCGGCGGCCGCAGTCCACGAGCGGCCCGAGGTCCAGGACGGGGATACGACCGATCATGGGATCACCTGGGGGTTCGACGGAATCGGAGAGGCGGTGCGGGTGGGGCGGAAGGGCGGCTCTGGCGAGTTCTGCTCTTTCTATCTGCTCCGCCGGCGGTCGGCCGGGTGCGGGCATGACTGCTCCTGACCGCGTTCACTCGGGTGGGTGCGGAAGACGTGCGGAGGGGCCTGGACACGTACACGAGGCGGCGGCGGACTGCGACTCCCTGCATACCGCTTGAGCTTTCCCACCGGTCCCGGCCGGGCATGCCCGCACCGTGGGACCTACCGGGGCGTAGTTCCCGTGGCACCGGCTGGGGAGGATGGTCGGCACTCCGTCACCCGTACGAAGTCTCCCCGTTGAGCCGATCGTGTGCAATGCGCGAAAACCGGGTAACCGGCGGCCAGACGGGGGAATGGCGCCCCGCTCCGGCCGTCGAAGGCCGTAGCGGTAACCGGCCGACGCCGTTCCCGCTGTACGCGCGGCGTATTTACGCCTCGTACGCGTGCATGAGCCGCACCGCCGAGGCGTGCGGTCCGCTTCCCCGCACCGTCCACCATACGGACGCCCTTCCCGGCCACGCGACCGTCCGCCGGGAGTACCCGGCGCACCGGGCGGCAACCGGGGCTCCCGCCCCGCCCCAGGGGGCGCACTTCCCGGCTGCACCTGCCAGGAGCAGGCAGTTGCCGCGAAGCGCCACGAAGCCCCCGGGCGTCCCCGCTACCGTCGTGGGGGTGAAGGCCATTCGTCGATTCAGTGTGCGCCCCGTTCTGCCGGAGCCCCTACGACCGCTCAGTGAGCTGGCGCGCAACCTGCGCTGGTCCTGGCACCCCGAGACCCGTGAGCTCTTCCAGGCCGTCGACCCCGAGGGCTGGCGGGCCGCCGCCGGCGACCCGATGCGGCTGCTGGGCTCGGTCCCCGCGGCGCGGCTCGCGGCCCTCGCGGACGACCGCCGCTTCCGCCGCCGGCTCGCCGCCGCAGCCGACGACCTGCAGGACTACCTCACCGGCCGGCGCTGGTACCAGGAGCAGCCCGAGGGGCTGCCCGCCGCCATCGCCTACTTCTCGCCCGAATTCGGCATCACCGCCGCCCTCCCGCAGTACAGCGGAGGCCTCGGCATCCTCGCCGGCGACCACCTGAAGTCCGCCAGCGACCTCGGCGTCCCCCTCATCGGCGTCGGACTGCTCTACCGGCACGGCTACTTCCGCCAGTCGCTCTCCCGCGAAGGCTGGCAGCAGGAGCACTACCCCCTGCTCGACCCCAACGAGCTCCCGCTCACCATGCTGCGCGAGCCCGACGGCAGCGCCAGCCGCATCTCGCTGGCCCTGCCCGGCGGCCGCTCCCTGCGCGCCTACATCTGGCAGGCCCGCGTCGGCCGGGTGCCGCTGCTGCTCCTCGACTCCGACGTCGAGGACAACGGCCCCGGCGAGCGCGAGGTCACCGACCGGCTCTACGGCGGGGGCGGCGAGCACCGGCTGCTGCAGGAGATGCTCCTCGGCATCGGCGGCGTCCGCGCCGTGCGCACCTACTGCCGCCTGACCGGCCACCCCGAACCCGAGGTCTTCCACACCAACGAGGGCCACGCCGGCTTCCTGGGCCTGGAGCGCATCCGCGAACTGGTGGACGGCGGACTGGACTTCGACGCCGCCCTGGAGTGCGCCCGCGCCGGCGCCGTCTTCACCACCCACACCCCCGTGCCCGCCGGCATCGACCGCTTCGACCGCGAGCTGGTCGCCCGCCACTTCGGCGCCACCGGCGAACTGCCCGGCATCGACGTCGAACGCGTCCTCGAACTGGGCCTGGAGACCTACCCCGGCGGCGAGCCCAACCTCTTCAACATGGCCGTCATGGGCCTGCGGCTCGCCCAGCGCGCCAACGGCGTCTCCACCCTCCACGGGCAGGTCAGCCGGCAGATGTTCGCCGGCCTGTGGCCCGGCTTCGACGCCGAGGAAGTGCCCATCGACTCCGTCACCAACGGCGTCCACGCCCCCACGTGGGTCGCCCCCGAGGTGATGCGCCTGGGCGCCCGCCGGGTCGGCGCCGGACGCACCGAGGACGCCCTGGCCGTCGGCGGCTCCCCGCGCTGGGACGCCGTCGCCGACATCCCCGACGCCGACATCTGGGAGCTGCGCCGCACCCTGCGCGAACAGCTGGTCGAGGAAGTGCGCGAGCGGCTGCGCGCCGCCTGGCGCGAGCGCGGCGCCGGCACCGCCGAGCTCGGCTGGATCGACGGCGTCCTCGACCCCGGCGTCCTCACCATCGGCTTCGCCCGCCGCGTGCCCTCCTACAAGCGCCTCACCCTCATGCTCCGCGACCGCGACCGCCTCATGGAGCTCCTCCTGCATCCCGAGCGGCCCGTGCAGATCGTCGTCGCGGGCAAGGCCCACCCCGCCGACGACAGCGGCAAGCGCCTCGTACAGGAGCTGGTGCGCTTCGCCGACGACCCGCGCGTGCGCCGCCGCCTGGTCTTCCTGCCCGACTACGGCATGGCCATGGCCCAGCGCCTCTACCCCGGCTGCGACGTCTGGCTGAACAACCCGCTGCGCCCCCTGGAGGCCTGCGGCACCTCGGGGATGAAGGCCGCCCTCAACGGCTGCCTCAACCTCTCGGTCCTCGACGGCTGGTGGGACGAGTGGTACGAGCCCGACTTCGGCTGGGCCATCCCCACCGCCGACGGCGCCGCCATGGACGACGACCGCCGCGACGACCTGGAGGCCGCCGCCCTCTACGACCTGCTGGAGCGGCGGGTGGCCCCGCGCTTCTACGACCGCACGCACGGCGGGCTCCCCGGCCGCTGGATCGAGATGGTCCGCCGCACGCTGACCACCCTCGGCCCGAAGGTCCTCGCCGGGCGCATGGTGCGCGAGTACGTGGAGCGCCTCTACACCCCCGCCGCCGAGGCCCAGCGGGCCCTCACCCCGGCCGCGGCGAGCGAGCTGGCCGCCTGGAAGACCCGGGTGCGGGCCGGGTGGCCGGGCGTCGCCGTCGACCACGTGGAGGCCGTCGCCGACACCTCCCTCAACGGCACCGCGACCCTGGGCTCCACGGTCTCCCTGCGGGTGAGCGTCACACTCGGACCGCTGGACCCCTCGGACGTCGAGGTGCAGGCCGTGGCCGGGCGCGTCGACCCCACCGACCGGCTCAGCCAGACCGCCACGTTCCCCCTCAAGCCGGCCGGCGGCCCTTCCCTGGACGGCCGCCGCCTCTACGAAGGCCCGCTCACCCTCGACCGCACGGGCCCCTTCGGCTACACCGTGCGGATCCTGCCCTCGCACCGGCTGCTGTCCAGCGGCGCGGAGATGGGCCTGGTCACCCTGCCGTCGGAGGCGACGGGGGAGGCGGCGGGGGTGCTCCTGCGCTGACGCGGCCCGCACGTGCGTGGGGCGCCGTCCGGGGGAGTCGAGGCTCACCCCGGACGGCGCCCGGTTCAGGTACCGCACCCCTTGAGGGGCACGGGGATCAGAAGCTCAGCTTCCAGCCGTTGACGGTGCCGCTGTCCGCGGAGTACACGTCCTGCACCTGCAGCTTCCACGTACCGGTGGCCGAGACCCCGGACGCGTCCACCGTGTAGCTCTCCTTCACGTCCTCCGCCGAGTCCCAGGCGTCCGAGTCCTTCAGCCGCCACGTCTTGCCGTCCGGGGCGACGAGGTCGATCCGCAGGTCACCGCGGTAGGTGTGGGTGATGTTCACGTCCACCTTGAGCGCGGAGGAGCCGTTGCCGCTGCGGGTGACGACGATCGGGGAGGTCACGGCGCCGCCCGCGTCCGGGATCGCGACGGGGGTGGTGTTCTCGAAGACGCTGCCGCCGCCCGTGGTGTTCACGGTCCACTTGAAGGACACGCTCGCGGACTTGCCGGCCGAGTCCTTGACCGTGACGGTCACGTTGCTGGTGCCGGTGGCGGTCGGCGTGCCGGAGATCAGGCCGCTGGAGGCGTTGAGCGACAGGCCCGCGGGCAGGCCGGTGGCCGAGTAGCTCAGGGCACCGGAGTTGCTGCTGGTGGCCTTGATCTGCAGGGAGACGGCGGTGTTCACGATGCTCGTCTGGTCACCGGGCGCGGTGATGCTGACCCCGGTCCCGGGGGTCGCCCGGCTGCCGACGTTGACGGCCGCCCAGGCGTTGGCCACGTTGTTGTACGTCTCGCTGCCCACGCCGAAGAGCTCGCCCGCGGCCCACAGCGTCGCGTCGCGCGCGCCGGCGTAGTTGGTGGTGGACTGCATGCGCCCGGTCAGCGCCTTGAACCAGATCTTGGCCGCGTTGTCCCGGCCTATGCCGGTGACCGGCAGCCCGTCGGAGGTCGGCGAGTCGTACTTGACCCCGTTGATCTCCTTGGCGCCGCTGCCCTCGGAGGCGAGGTAGAACCAGTGGTTGGCGGGGCCCGACGAGTAGTGCACGTCGATGCCGCCGAGGCCCGAGTACCAGGCGTCCTTGGAGCGGCCGTCCTTGCTGGGCTTGTCCATGTAACGCAGCGGGGAGCCGTTGCCGTTGATGTCGATCTTCTCGCCGACGAGGTAGTCGCCCACGTCGTTGGGGTTGTTCGCCCAGAACTCGACGGCGGCGGCGAAGATGTCGGAGGTGGCCTCGTTCAGGCCGCCGGACTCGCCCGCGTAGTTGAGGTTGGCGGTGGCCGAGGTGACGCCGTGCGTCATCTCGTGCGCGGCCACGTCGATCGACGTCAGCGGCTTGGCGTTGCCGGAGCCGTCGCCGTAGGTCATGCAGAAGCAGTCGTCCGACCAGAAGGCGTTGACGTAGTTGGTGCCGTAGTGCACCCGGCTGTACGCGCCCACGCCGTCACCGCGGATGCCGCTGCGCCCGTGCACGTTCTTGTAGTAGTCCCATGTCAGCTGGGCGCCGTAGTGCGCGTCCACGCCGGCGGTGGCCGCGTCGCTCGTGCCGCCGTTGCCCCAGACGTCGTCCGCGTCGGTGAAGAGGGTGCCGGTGCCGGAGGAGCCGCGGTTGAGGTTGTAGGTCTTGTGGCCGCCGCGCGAGGCGTCGTTGAGCTGGTAGGAGCCGCCCGACTGCGAGGTGCCGATGGTGACCCGGCCGCTGTACTGGCTGTTGCCGGTGCCCTGCTTGACGCCCTGGAACTCGAAGAGCTTCTTGCCCGTGCGCGCGTCGGTGATGACGTGCAGCTGGTTGGGCGTGCCGTCCTCCTGCAGGCCGCCGACGACGGTCTCGTAGGCGAGGACCGGCTTGCCGCTCGCGGCCCAGATCACCTTGCGGGGCGCCCGGTCGGCCTTCGTGGCCTTCGAGCCCTGCGCGCCGGCGGCCTTCACGGCCTCCTTCTCGGCGGTGGCGGCCGTCAGCAACGCGGTGGTCGTCGCGATCGTCATCCGGGCCTTGGTCGCCTTGGCGACGCTCTTGACGCCGCCGCCCTTGGTGGCGTCGACGACGAGGTCGCCGCCGAGCACGGGCAGGCCGTCGTAGGTCCGCTCGTAGCGGGTGTGGGTCGTGCCGTTGACGTCCTTGACGACGTCCTTGACGACCAGCTTCTCCTGGGCGCCGAGGCCGAGGGTCCGCGCGGTCTCGGCCTTCGTCGCGTCGGCCTGGCGCATGAGCTCGGCGCGCTGCGAGGGGGAGAGCTTGACGGGCATGGCGCCCGGGTCGGCCTTGGCGACGACCTTGCGCGGGGCGCTGCCCGCCGCGTCGTCGCCACGGGCGGCGGCCGTGCCGGTCTGGGTGCCGACGGCGAGCATCGCCGAGACGGCGACCAGTGCGCCGGCGGCGACGGCTCTCTTCTGGGGGGTGGGTCTCACGCTGACTCCTTCTGCGAGGGCAGATCAGGCAGAACGGTGGAGCTGGGGCCGATGGATCCCGTCCGGTGGTCCGGTCCGATGAATCCGGCGGGTGCGGTGAAGCGTGGCGGGTGCGGTCGAACGTGGTGGAGCGCTGCGCTTCCCCGGGTGCGGTGGCCGCCGGGTGCTGCCGGTCGGTGCCGCGGGAGGGGGTGGAGGCGTGGGGCCTCGGGGACAGCAGGCGATGCACGTGCCGATGGAGCGGTGGGACGCGACGACCGGCGCCCGGCGGCAGTGCCGTGGGGAAGCCGCGCGTCGGTGGAGGGAAGAGTGCCACCGCAGGCATGTACGTGTCAGGAGTCCGGAGGCAAGTTGGCCGGATTCCGTCCGTTGACGAAAGAACGAGGTCCGCATAGCGGTGCGTGGGCGGCTCCTGCGCGGCCCGCATCGCGTCCGGGCCGCCCGTAAATGGCTGGCACACGTCGTCGTGCACCGGGATCCTCCGGAGTGCCCGGGCCGCCGAGAAGCCCCGGCCCGCGCTCCACCCGCCCGGAGAGGGAGTCATGATGACCGCCGACGCGTCCGAGCCGTCCGAGCACCCCGAGCCGTCCGAGCCGTCCGGGGGCCGCCCCGAAGTCCGCATCGGCGCCGGGGAACTGCGCGGCACCCGGGAGGCGGGCGTGGCGGTCTTCCGCGGCGTCCCGTTCGCCGAGCCGCCCGTGGGCCCGCTGCGCTTCGCCGCCCCGCGCCCGGCGCGGGGGTGGGACGGGGTGCGGGAGGCCGTGGTTTACGGGCCGCCGCCGCCCCAGGGCGGCCACTTCGGCATGGACGCCCTCGCGCGGGACGCGGCGGGCGAGGACTGGCTGACGGCCAACGTCTGGTCGCCCGATCCGGGCCCGGGCGCGGGACTGCCGGTGATGGTGTGGATCCACGGCGGCGCCTACACGATCGGCATGTCCGGCCTTCCCGAGTACGACGGCGGCCGCCTGGCACGGGACGGCCGCGTCGTCGTGGTGACGTTCAACTACCGCGTGGGCCCGGAGGGTTTCGGACGGATCGAGGGGGCGCCCGGCAACCGCGGCCTGCTCGACCAGATCGCCGCGCTGGAGTGGGTGCGGGAGAACATCCGGGCCTTCGGCGGCGACCCGGACCGCGTCACGGTCTTCGGCCAGTCGGCGGGCGGCGGATCGGTCGCCGCGCTGCTGGCGATGCCGCGCGCGGCCGGCCTCTTCCACCGTGCCGTCGCGCAGAGCGCGCAGGGCACGTTCTTCTCGCCCGGGCTCGCTGCCGACATCGCCGCCGCCTGCGCGGCCGAGCTGGGGCTGCGGCCCACGCTCGCCGACCTGGCGGCCGTGGACCCGGCCCGGCTGTCCGCCGCCGGTGACGCCGTCGGTGCGAAGGCGGCCCGGTGGGCGGACCGCTGGGGACGGGCCGCGCACCGGTCGATCCCGTTCTCACCGGTCGTCGGAGACGATGACCTGCCGGTCACTCCGTGGCAGGCCCTGACCGACGGCGCCGGCCGGGACGTCGCCCTCCTCGTCGGCCACACCCGGGACGAACAGCGGCTGTTCACCGCGATCGAGGGGCTGCTCGGCCAGGTGACGCGGGAGCAGGCGGACGCCGCCCTGCGCGCCTACGCCCCGGGCCCGGACGGCGCACGGCGCTACCGCGAGGCCCTGCCGGCCGCGAGCCCGGAGGAGCTGTACGAACGGGTCCACTCCGACTGGCTGTTCCGCATGCCGAGCCTCCGGCTGGCCCGGGCGCAGACCGCCGCCGGAGGCCGCGCCCACGTCTACGAGCTGACCTGGCCCGCCCCGGGCATGGGCGGCGCCTTCGGCGCCTGCCACGGCCTCGACGTGCCGCTCGTCTTCGGCAACCTGGACCGCGGGCAGCCCGCCGTGCTGATCGGCGAAGGCCCGCCTCCCGAGGCGGAGACGCTCTCCGCCCGCATGCGCGCCGCATGGACGGCGTTCGCCGCGCACGGCGACCCCGGCTGGCCCGCGTACGACGCCGGACAGCGCCTCGTACAGCTCTACGACGCCCGCCCGGCCGTCGCCCCCTACCCGGAGGAGATCTCACGGCTGATCTGGCAGGACCACGCCTTCGCTGCGCTGCCGCTGACCGGCGGATAGCGCCGGCCGCGGGTGGGGCCCGGACCGCCGGACCCGGGCCCCGCCCGCCCGGTCCGGCTCGGATTGCCGGACCGCCGGACCGGCCCGGGCCGTCAGGCCAGGCTGTCCCGCCAGGCCCGGTGCAGGTCCGCGAAGCGGCCCGTGCCGCCGGTCAGTTCGGCGGGCGTGCCGTCCTCCACGACGCGGCCGTCGGCCATCACCAGGACGCGGTCCGCGATCTCGACCGTCGACAGCCGGTGCGCGATGACCACCGCCGTACGGCCCTGCAGCACGGTGGCCATCGCGCGCTGCACCGCCTGCTCGCCCGGGATGTCCAGCGAGGAGGTGGCCTCGTCCAGGATGAGGACCGCCGGGTCGGCGAGCAGGGCCCGCGCGAAGGCGACCAGCTGGCGCTGGCCGGCGGAGATGCGGCCGCCGCGCTTGCGCACGTCGGTGTCGTAGCCGTCCGGCAGGGCCGTGATGAAGTCGTGGGCGCCGATGGCCTTGGCCGCCTGCTCGATCTCCTCCCGGCTCGCCCCGGGGCGGCCGATCGCGATGTTCTCCGCGACGGTGCCGGAGAACAGGAAGGCCTCCTGCGTCACCATCACCACCCCGCGCCGCAGCTCCGGCGCGGCGAGCGCGTCCAGCGGCACCCCGTCGAGGAGCACCCGGCCCTCGGTGGGGTCGTAGAAGCGGGCCAGGAGCTTGGCGAGGGTGGACTTGCCGGCCCCCGTCGAGCCGACGACCGCGACCGTCTGCCCGGCGCGCAGCGTCAGGTCGAAGCGGGGCAGCACCTCGCCGCCCGTGCGGTAGGCGAAGCGCACCCCTTCGAAGACGACCTCGCGGCCGGGCAGCCCGGCCCGCCGCTCCGGCAGCGCCTGCGGCTTGGCGGGCTCGGGCACGCCGGGCCGCTGGGCGAGCAGGCCCGCGATCTTCTCCAGCGAGGCCGCGGCCGACTGGTAGGAGTTGAGGAACATCGCCAGCTGGTCGATCGGGTCGTACAGCCGCCGCAGGTACAGCACCGCCGCCGCGAGCACGCCCAGCTCCAGCCCGTCGCCCGCCACCCGGTAGGCGCCCCACAGGACGACGCCCGCCAGGACCACGTTGGCCGTCAGGCGCGAGAGGAAGACGTAGCGGGCCATCTCCAGCAGCGCCCGGGTGTTGGAGTGCCGGTGCCGGTCGTTGAGCTCCGCGAAGTGCGCGGCGTTGGCGCGCTCCCGGCGGAAGGCCTGGACCGGGCGGATGCCGTTCATCGTCTCGGTGAACTTCACGATCACCGAGGCGATGGCCGTGGAGCGCTCGCGGTAGACCGTGTGCGCACGGCGCCGGTAGGAGCGCATCAGCAGCTGCAGCGGGACGAAGGAGAGGACGGCGACGGCGCCGATGCCCCAGTCCAGATAGAGCAGGGTGGCCGAGATGTACACGACGGCCAGGCAGACGCCGATGAGCTCCTGCAGCCCGTCGTTGATCAGCTCGCGGATCGACTCGACGTCGGTGGTCGCGCGGGAGATCAGCCGCCCGGATGTGTAGCGCTCGTGGAAGTCGAGGCTGAGCGTCTGCGCGTGGCGGAAGATGCGGCCGCGCAGGTCCAGGAGCACGTTCTGGCCGATGCGCGCCGACAGCCGGACGAAGGCGTACTGCAGCAGGCCCGCGGCCAGGGCGCTGACGGCGTACGCGGTACCGACGGCGATCAGCGGGCCGTAGTCGTCGCGGCGGGCCGCGGGCACCGCCCGGTCGATGGCGAACGCCACGAGCAGCGGCCCCGCCTGGACGGCCGCCTGCTGCAGCAGCATGACGAGGACGGTGAGCCGGACGCGGCCGCGCGCCGGGGCGAGCAGCGAGCGCAGCAGGGCGCGCGAGGCGCCCTTGGGGGCGGGCAGCACGTCCTTGTCGAAAGGATCGCCGTCCTGCCCGGCGGCCGCCGGGGCGGTCCGTTCGTCCTCGGCGGTGGTGCGGTCGGGTGCGGTGGTGGTCATCGCCGGCCTCCCTCGTGCCGTGCGTGCGTGCGGTCCGCTGCCGCGTCCCGGTCCTCGCCCGCCATGAGCGAGGCGTACTCCCGGTTGGTGCGCAGCAGTTCGTGGTGGGTGCCGACGGCGGTGATGCGTCCCCCGGAGAGCAGGGCCACGCGGTCGGCCAGCAGGACCGTGGAGGGGCGGTGGGCGACGACGAGGGCGGTGGTGGTGGCCAGCACCTCGCGCAGGGCCGCCTCGACCAGGGCCTCGGTGTGCACGTCGAGCGCGGAGAGCGGGTCGTCCAGGATGAGGAAGCGCGGGGTGCCGACGACCGCGCGGGCCAGCGCGAGCCGCTGGCGCTGCCCGCCGGACAGGCTCAGCCCCTGCTCGCCGACCTGGGTGCCGGTGCCCTCGGGCAGGGAGTGCACGAAGCCGGCCTGGGCGACCTCCAGGGCGCGGGCCAGATCGGCCTCCCGGCCGGACTCGGCGCCCATCAGCACGTTCTCCCCGACGCTCGCGGAGAACAGCGTCGGGTCCTCGAAGGCCACGGAGACCAGCTCGCGCACCCGCTCGCGCGGCATGGCGGCGACGTCCTCGCCGTCCAGAGTGATCCGCCCGGAGGTCGCCTCGTGGAGGCGGGGGACGAGGGCGGTCAGGGTGGTCTTCCCGCTGCCCGTGGCCCCGACGAGGGCCATCGTCTCGCCGGGCCGGATGTGCAGGTCGACGCCGTGCAGGACGGGCGGGGCGCCCGCGGGGGCGTCGGGGTAGCGGAAGCCGACGCCCTCCAGGCGCAGCCCGCCGCGCTCGCCCTCGGGGGGCTCCTCCCCGCGCGCGGGGGAAGCCGCTGCGGCCTTCGCCGCGGCGTTCTCGGTCGTCTTCTCAGCGGTCCTTTCAGCGGTCTTCGCGGCGGTCGTGTCGGCGGGGACGGGGACGTCCATGACCTCGAAGTAGCGGTCGGCGGCCGTGGCCGACTCGTTGGCGATCGCGATCAGGAAGCCGAAGGACTCCACCGGCCAGCGCAGCGCCAGGGCCGTCGACAGGAAGGCCACCAGCGTGCCGGCCGAGAGCTCCCCGTCGGCGACCTGCAGCACGCCGAGCACCAGCGCCGCGCCGATCGCCAGCTCCGGCAGGCTCATGATGACCGCCCAGAGCAGCCCCAGCAGGTGGGCCTTGTCCAGCTCGGTGCCGCGCAGCCGGCCGGAGAGCGCCGCGAAGGCCCGCTCCTGGCCGCGATGGCGGCCGAAGCCCTTGATGATGCGGATGCCGAGCACGCTCTCCTCGACGACCGTCGCGAGGTCGCCGGACTGGTCCTGCGCGGTGCGCGCGGCCCGGGAGTAGCGCTCCTCGAAGTACGTGCAGAGCATCACCAGCGGCACCACCGGGGCGAGCAGCACCAGCCCCAGCGTCCACTGCTGCACCAGCAGGACGACGAAGCCCACCAGGATCGTCACGCCGTTGACGAGCATGAACGTCAGCGGGAAGGCCAGGAAGATGCGCAGCAGCATCAGGTCCGTCGTGCCGCGGGAGAGCAGCTGTCCCGAGGGCCAGCGGTCGTGGAAGGCGACCGGCAGCCGCTGCAGGTGCGCGTAGAGGTCGGCCCGCATGTCCGCCTCGACCTTCGCCAGCGGGCGGGCCACGAGGAAGCGGCGCAGCGCGAAGAGCGACGCCTCCAGCACCCCGAGCACGAGCACCAGCGCGCCGCCCAGCCACACCCCCGAGGGGTCCTTGCCGGCGACCGGGCCGTCCACGATCCACTTGAGCGCGAGCGGAATGACGAGACTGGCGCAGGACGCGACGATGGTCACCGCGGCGCCCGTGATGATCCTCTTGCGCACGGGCCGCACGTAGGGCCACAGGCGCAGCAGTGAACGGACGGCGGACCGTCTCTCGGACGGGCGGGAGGCTTCGGCGGTATCGGTCATCACGACCGAGACTACGGTTCACCACTGACACCGCTCACTCGGTTTTTGCGCCCAGGAGCCGTACCCCGCTACGGAATTGGAGCCTCCGCTCCGGCTTCCGCCCGCTCCCTCGTCACCCGCCACAGGAGCACCGAGCGCGCCTCCACGGTGATGCGCGCGCCCGCCGCCCGGTGCTCGCCGGGGGGCGCCGCCTGCTCCTCCCGCGCGGTGTCCACGAGCAGCTCGTAGCCGTCCGCCCAGGGCGGGCCCGGCAGGGTGAACCCCGTGCCGGCCGGGCCCGCGTGCAGCACGGCCAGGAAGCTGTCGTCCGTGACCGGCTCGCCCTGCTGCCCGCGCTGGGGGATGTCCCGGCCCGAGAGGTACATGCCGAGCGTGGCCGCCGGCGCGTACCAGTCGGCCTGCGTCATCTCCGTGCCCCCGGCCGTGAACCAGGCCAGGTCCCGCAGCCCGTCCGCGCTCTGCGGGCGGCCGGAGAAGAAGGAGCGGCTGCGCAGGACGGGGTGGGCGCGGCGCAGCGCGAGGAGCCGGCCGCACAGGTCCGCGAGCGCGCGCCAGCCCGGCTCCTCCAGCAGCGACCAGTCGGTCCAGCTGGTCTCGTTGTCCTGGCAGTAGGCGTTGTTGTTGCCGCCCTGGGTGCGGCCCATCTCGTCGCCCGCGACGAGCATGGGCACGCCCGTCGACAGCAGCAGGGTGGTCAGCAGGTTGCGCAGCTGGCGCCGCCGCAGGGCCCGCACCGCGGGGTCGTCCGTGGGGCCCTCCGCGCCGCAGTTCCACGACCGGTTGCCGTCGGTGCCGTCGCGGTTGCCCTCGCCGTTGGCCTCGTTGTGCTTGTGCTCGTAGCTGACCAGGTCGCGCAGGGTGAAGCCGTCGTGGGCCGTGACGAAGTTGACGGAGGCGTAGGGGCGGCGGCCGCCCCAGGCGTAGAGGTCGCTGGAGCCCGACAGGCGGTAGCCGAGGTCGCGCACGTCGGGCAGGGCGCCGCGCCAGTAGTCCCGCACGGCGTCGCGGTAGCGGTCGTTCCACTCCGTCCACAGCGGGGGGAAGGAGCCGACCTGGTAGCCGCCCGAGCCCACGTCCCACGGCTCGGCTATCAGCTTGACGCGGCGCAGCACGGGGTCCTGGGCGATGACGGCGAGGAACGGCGAGAGCATGTCGACGTCGTGCATGGAGCGGGCGAGCGCCGCCGCCAGGTCGAAGCGGAAGCCGTCGACGCCCATCTCCGTCACCCAGTAGCGCAGCGAGTCGGTGATCAGCCGCAGGACGTTCGGCTGGACGACGTGCAGGGTGTTGCCGCAGCCGGTGTAGTCCGCGTAGCGGCGCCGGTCGCCCTGGAGCCGGTAGTAGCGGCGGTTGTCGATGCCCCTCAGGGACAGCGTGGGGCCCAGCTCGCCGCCCTCGGCGGTGTGGTTGTAGACCACGTCGAGGATGACCTCGAGGCCCGCCGCGTGCAGGGCGCGCACCATGCGCTTGAACTCGCCCACCTGCCGGCCGTCGGTCCCGGAGGCCGCGTAGGCGGCGTGCGGGGCGAAGTAGCCGATGGAGTTGTAGCCCCAGTAGTTGCGCAGACCGCGCCGCAGCAGGTGGTCCTCGTGCGCGAACTGGTGCACCGGGAGCAGCTCCACGGCCGTCACCCCGAGGCGCACCAGGTGCTCCACGGCCGCGGGGTGCGCGAGCCCGGCGTAGGTGCCGCGCAGCTCCTCGGGGACGCCCGGGTGGCGCTTGGTGAAGCCGCGCACGTGCAGCTCGTAGATGACGGAGTCGGGCCAGGGGGTCTTGGGCCGCTGGTCGTCCGCCCAGTCGTCGCCGTCGGCGACGACCACGCCCTTGGGGACGTACGGGGCCGAGTCGCGCTCGTCGCGGACGGTGTCGGCGACGTGCTGCTGGGGCCAGTCCCGCACGTGCCCGTAGACCTCGGGGGGCAGGGAGAAGTCGCCGTCGACGGCGCGGGCGTAGGGGTCCAGCAGGAGCTTGGCGGGGTTCCAGCGGGCGCCCGTCCAGGGGTCCCAGCGGCCGTGGACGCGGTAGCCGTAGCGGCGGCCGGGCAGCACGCCGGGCACGAAGCCGTGCCATATCTCGTGCGTCAGCTCGGTCAGCGGCAGCCGCGTCTCGCCCTGCGGCGCCCCGGCCGGGCCGCCGTCCCCTGCGCCGCCCCCGCCGTCGAACAGGCATAGCTCGACGGCCTCCGCCCCGCCGGCCCACAGGGCGAAGTTCGTCCCCGCCGTCCCGTCGGCGGCGGTCCTGAAGCGGGCGCCGAGCGGCTCCGGGCTGCCGGGCCACACCGTGGCTCCGGGCAGCGGCCGCAGGGCCGGGTCCGGGCGGGGGCGTCCGTTGACGGCGCCCGGGGCCCCCGCGGGCCGTCCGGACGTGCGGCCGTCCTCGGGGCGCCGGGTCCGGCGGCCGCCGAACTCGTCCCCCCGCTCCGCCTCTTGCTCGGGTGCGCTCGACACGTCTTCGCCTCCGGCGGCTCGCGGGCAGCGCGCCGGGCGCCCGGCGTCCCGTGCCGGGCGGCGGCGGTTCCGTCCTTGCCCCCAGTTCTGCCCAGAACCACGCGTGCGCTCACCCGTGTGATCGGGCGCCGGGCCGGGCGCCGCAAGGGCTCTGCCCGCTCGCGGGCAGCGGGCCGCCCCCGGGCCGGGGCACTCAGGTGGCCGGATTATGATGCTCACCTTCAGCCACGGGGATCACCCTCGCCGCATGTCTCGTACCACCGTTCCCATTTGGGACCGAACGGTGACATTCCCACGGGACGGTGGCACAGGAGCCCTGTGGTTATCTATCGCCAGCGCGTGAGCCGCGCTTTCGGGGGCGCCGCGTGGCCGCGGGCCGTGCGAGGGGAGACAACCGATTGTGAACGTGCAGCTGATACCGAGAGGCCGTGCAGACCGGCGCAGAGGTCTGTTCGCGCTGCTTCTCGGCGCGCTGATGCTGCTGGTCACCGCCTGTGGCGGCGGTGACGACGACGGCAAGAAGAACGGCGTCAAGAAGGTCCCGGACGGCCCCTCGCAGGCCGTCGTGTCCATCGCGCCCGAGGACGGCACGAAGGACGTCAAGACGTCCGGCGCGCTCAAGGTGACGGCCCAGAAGGGCAAGCTGACCTCCGTGAAGGTCGCCGATGCCAAGGGCCGCACGGTCGAGGGCAGGATCACCGGCGACGGCGCCGCCTGGGAGCCCACCGCCCACCTCGGCGCGTCCACCCAGTACACGGTCGACGCCCTGGCCAAGGACGACGAGGGCCGTCCGTCGGCCAAGCACGCGTCCTTCACGACGCTCACCCCGCAGAACACCTTCGTCGGCTACTTCACGCCGGAGGACGGCAGCACGGTCGGCGTGGGCATGCCCGTATCGGTCACTTTCAGCCGCGGCATCACCGACCCCAAGGCCGTCGAGCGCGCCATCAAGGTGAAGACGGAGCCGGCGGTCGAGGTCAAGGGCCACTGGTTCGGCAACGACCGCATCGACTTCCGCCCCGAGCACTACTGGAAGGCCGGCACCAAGGTGACGGTCGACCTGAACCTCGACGGCGTCCAGGGCCGCGAGGGCGTCTACGGCTCGCAGTCGAAGACCGTGAAGTTCACCGTCGGCCGCAGCCAGGTCAGCACGGTCGACGCCAAGTCGCACCAGATGACGGTCGAGCGCGACGGCAAGGTCCTCAAGACCATCCCGATATCCGCGGGCGCCCCCGCCAACCCCACGTACAACGGCCAGATGGTCATCAGCGAGAAGCACGAGGTGACGCGCATGAACGGCGCCACCGTCGGCTTCACCAAGGGTGACGGCAAGGGCGAATACGACATCCCGGACGTGCCGCACGCGATGCGCCTGTCCACCTCCGGCACCTTCCTGCACGGCAACTACTGGTCCGGCTCCTCCACCTTCGGCTCGGCGAACGCGAGCCACGGCTGCGTGGGCCTGGAGGACGAGCGCGGCGGCGGCGACCCGAACACGCCCGCGGCCTGGTTCTTCAACAACTCGCTCATCGGCGACGTCGTCATCGTGAAGAACTCCGACGACAAGACGATCAAGCCGGACAACGGACTCAACGGCTGGAACCTGCCGTGGTCCGAGTGGGGCAAGAGCAGCCCCCAGGCCGGCTGACGGCCCCTCGCACACGGCCTGCGGCCCGGAGCACTCGCGACGAGAGCTCCGGGCCGCAGGCGTTTCCGCGCCCGATCGGGGGGAGCCCGCGCACCCCCGTGTCACTAACCTGGTGCCATGACTGTGCATCTTGAGGTTGCCGAGGGCGTCGGAACCATCCGCCTGGACCGTCCGCCGATGAACGCGCTCGACATCGCCGCCCAGGACCGTATCCGCGAGCTCGCCGAGGAGACGACCCGCCGCGAGGACGTGCGGGCCGTCGTGCTGTGGGGCGGGGAGAAGGTGTTCGCCGCCGGGGCGGACATCAAGGAGATGCAGAAGATGGACCACGCCGCGATGGTGGCGCGCTCCCGCGGGCTGCAGGACTCCTTCACCGCCGTGGCCCGGATCCCCAAGCCCGTCGTCGCCGCCGTCACCGGCTACGCCCTGGGCGGCGGCTGCGAGCTGGCGCTCTGCGCCGACTTCCGGATCGCCGCCGACGACGCCAAGCTCGGCCAGCCCGAGATCCTGCTCGGCCTGATCCCCGGCGCGGGCGGCACGCAGCGCCTGTCCCGGCTGATCGGCCCGTCCAAGGCCAAGGACCTCATCTTCACCGGTCGCATGGTCAAGGCCGACGAGGCGCTCGCGCTCGGCCTGGTCGACCGCGTCGTGCCCGCCGCCGAGGTGTACGAGCAGGCGCACGCGTGGGCGGCGCGGCTCGCCGCCGGCCCCGCGCTCGCGCTGCGCGCCGCGAAGGAGTCCGTCGACGCCGGTCTGGAGACCGACATCGACACGGGCCTGGCCATCGAACGGAACTGGTTTGCGGGCTTGTTCGCGACGGAGGACCGCGAGATCGGCATGCGCAGCTTCGTCGAGGAGGGCCCGGGCAAGGCCAAGTTCGTCTGACGCGCGACCGGTTGGCGGCGGCTGCGAGGCGGCCCGTCGCCGCCGCCCGGCGTTGACGCGCGGTCGTGCCGGTGTCCACCCCCGGGTGCCTCTTGTGGGGGAATTACGCGCAGTGCACGACCGCGCGGAACCGCCGTTCCGGCCGTTTCGGGCGATCTTTCAGGGTGCTGTGGTCGCCGCAGGTCAGTGTGGGTTTCCGGGCCTCTTTCCTGCCCTTGGCATATGTCGTCGCAGGGGCTCGGAGGGTGTCATTCCGGTCAGGTGAATCCCCGGGTTCCAGCCCCGGCCGTGCTTGCGGCGGCCATGATGGGGGCATGGCGGGCCTGGAGGGAACGGAGCAGCCACGGCAGCGGGCCGGTACGGCCGCTGTGCGCTGGTCGCCGACCGTGGAGGATGAGCTGGCGCTCAAGGCGCTGGATCTGTTCGGCAACCCCACACTGGGCGAGGTGCGCCTGCCCTCCCGGCCCGAATCCGCCGTCGCGGCCCGCCGGCTGACCCAGTCCGTGGTCCTGCGCCAGTGGGGCCTCTCGGGCCAACTCACCGAGCACGCCGTCCTGCTGGTCTCCGAGCTCGTCGGCAATGCCGTCCGCCACACCGGCGCGCGCTACTTCGGCCTGCGGATGCTGCGCCGGCGCGGCTGGCTGCGCATAGAGGTCCGCGACCCCTCCCGCGGGCTGCCGTGCCTGATGCCGGTGCGCGAGCTCGACGTCACGGGCCGGGGGCTCTTCCTCGTCGACAAGCTCTCGGACCGCTGGGGGGTGGACCTGCTGGCCCGCGGCAAGACCACCTGGTTCGAGATGCGGGTCGCCGACCGCTGAGCCGTCCCCCAGGCCCCCTGGGCTCGCCGCTACGACGAAGAGGCCCCCATCCGTCGGCGTGCGACGGGCCGGGGGCCTCTTCGGGCGCCGCGGAGAATTGGGGTGTGTTCCGCGGCGGATGACGACCGGGCTCGGGTCAATGAGGGTCGTGGCTTCCGACTATGGCAGACGGGGTGCGTTCCAGCCAAAACGGCTAACTGTTCAATTCGGGCAAGGGTGGCCATTTCTCTCCGTAATCAAAGGTGAGGTGGGCCACGTGCCTTGAATTCTTCGAATGGATCACTGGCAGCGCTTATTTTTATGCGAAATTACACAGAGTGAGCTCTGGCCGTGATCAACCCGGGGGAAAGGGCGGCTAATCTGTGCCGGTCATACCAGCACACCAAGGGGAGGCCCACATGGCCGACATGGAGAGCGCACGCGAGACGTTCGCCAAGTTCGACATCGACGGGGACGGCTTCATCACGGCCGCGGAGTACAAGAAGGCGATGGCGCAGCTCGGCGACCACTTCGTCACCGAGACCGTCGCCCAGTCCATCATCGACTCGAAGGACAGCAACGGCGACCGCCTGCTGTCCTTCGAGGAGTTCTGGAACTCCGTCAGCAAGGGCTGACCCGCACGGAGCGGCCGGCCGGCCCTCGTGGAAGGCCGGCCCGGGCCGCGGCCCCGGTCAGCGCCAGCCGCGCCGCTGCGCCCCGGCCCGGCGCCGCCGGTCGTTGCACAGCAAGCAGCGGCCCCAGCCCGGCGGCAGGGGATCGGTCTTGTCCCCGTACAGCGGATCCACGGGGCCCTTCGGGTGCTCCGAGCAGCCCGTGGCCGCCAGGCCGCCGCCCAGGGCGCTCGCCGCGGTCAGCGCCCTGCGCAGGGCGTCCACCAGCTGCTCGGCCTCATGGGGCGCGGGTGCGGCGGCGTCGAGGGAGAAGGCGATGTCCGAGGCGGTGGTGAGCGCGCTCTGGAGTTCGCGCAGGTCTGCGTAACTCATGCTCGCGAGCGTAACCGCCCCCACTGACAACACCGTCCCGCCGCCCGTCGCACACGGCCCCTGCGGTACGGTCGCGCCATGCCGGAGGCCCAGTACATCGCCGTCATGACGACCACCGACAGCGAGGAGCGCGCCGAGCACCTCGCCACCACCGCCGTCGAGGCGCGGCTCGCCGCCTGCGCCCAGATCGACGGCCCCGTCACGAGCGTCTACCGGTGGCAGGACGAGGTGCACAGCGACACCGAGTGGCGTGTCCTCTACAAGACCGCCGCGGACCGCTACGGCGAGCTGGAGGCCCACATCCGGGCCGAGCACACCTACGAGACCCCGGAGATCATCGCCACCCCCGTCACGGCGGGCAGCGACGCCTACCTCGCCTGGCTCCGGACGCAGACCCGCGTCAGCCGCGGCTGAGGACCCAGCTCCGCTCGGCACCCGCCGAGCCCGTGTCCCGGACCGTCCGCACCCCCTCGCCGGTCGCGTCGCGCGAGGTGCCCGTGCGGTGCGAGACCTGCTCCCAGATGCGCCCGTCGGCCTCCGCGACCACCTTCTGCCGCCCGCCCGCGCCGACCGGCTCCGTGCGGAAGCGCTGCTCCTCCGCGCCCGCGTCGCACGGCACGGTGACGAGCAGCGAGGCCTGTCTGCCGATGCAGCGGTAGGGCTGCGCCTGCGACCAGAACTGGTGCGTGGCGGGGCTGTAGACCCAGGTCTGGGCGCGGCGTTCGGAATCCCGGCACGGCTGCAGCGCCACCAGCCAGGGGCGCAGCGAGCCGCGCGGGTCGCGGTAGCCCGATCCTTCGGCGGTCAGGCAGCCGCCGTGCGTGCCGTTGTGGATGCGCACGGCGCCGCCGGGCGCCGCGGGCGTGGGCCCGGCGTCGGCGCCGGCCAGGGGGGCCGTCACACCGAGGGCGGCGACGGCGCCGAGGATCGCTGCGGTGGCGCGGAGGCAATGGCGCATGGCGAGGACTCCTCGATCAAGGGGTGAGAACGGAACGAGGGCGCCGACATTACTGACGGCTGTGGTGCGCTGACACGCTGTTTCCGGTCATGGTCATTTCGACTCGCAACTCATGATCAGCCGGGATATCCTCACCGAAACTTGATGAAGTACGGACAAAGGACAGTAAGGCACTTGAAGGCGATACGTAAGAGCGTCGTGGCGGTTACGGGGGTCGCTCTCGCTCTGAGCCTGGCGGCGTGCGGGGGTGGCGCGAGCGCCGGGCGCGACAAGGGCGGCTCCGGCGCGGACGAGGCGCTCAAGGCGGCCGATCCGGTCGGCACCCTGAAGGCGGCCGCGGCCAGGGGTGCCCAGCAGAACACCTACCGCACCAAGGGGACGCGAAAGGGTGCGAGCGGTGCCTACGTCACCGAAGGCGCCCACCAGGTGAAGCCCGAAGCCTCCGAGTCGAAGGACGTGGGTCCGAAGACGGCGGAACTTCCCGACGGCGTGAGCCGCCTCATCGCGGTGAACGACAAGATGTACTTCAACGGGGAGAAGGTTCCCGGCAAGAAGTGGTGGACGTTCGGCGGCGAGGGTGTCGACAAGAGCGACGACCCGTCGTCGGAGCTCTTCGTCCGGAAGACTTCGGCCCTCGCCACGTCCAAGAACGTGAAGAACACGGGCGTCGAGACGGTCGGCGGCCGCCGCACGGCTCGCTTCCAGGGCACGGTCGTCGTGTCCGACCTGGCCGCGTACAAGGGCGACGCGATCCGGGACAAGGACCGCGACTTCGAGGTGAGGCACTACAAGGACGACGGCGTGCGGCAGTTCGACCTCGTCGTCTGGGTGGACGGGGAGGGCGTGGTCGCGAAGATCGAAGAGTCGGGCAAGGGCTCCGAGGGCGAGTTCCGCAGGACCGACGAGTACTTCGACTGGGGCGCGAAGCTGGACATCAAGCCCCCGCCGGCCGGCGAGACGGCCACCGAGAAGGAGGTCTTCGAGGCCGAGCTGGAGAAGCAGAAGCAGAAGTAGCGTCCGGAACGCGACGGGGCGCCTCGCCCGGCGGATGCCGGGCCAGGCGCCCCGTCGTCGATCAGCGACGCGTCAGCACTCGATGATGTTCACGGCCAGACCGCCGCGCGCCGTCTCCTTGTACTTCACGCTCATGTCCGCGCCCGTCTCCTTCATGGTCTTGATGACCTTGTCGAGGGAGACGTGGTGCCGGCCGTCGCCGCGCAGGGCCATGCGGGCCGCGGTGACGGCCTTGGCGGCCGCCATGCCGTTGCGCTCGATGCACGGGATCTGGACCAGGCCGCCGACCGGGTCGCAGGTCAGGCCGAGGTTGTGCTCCATGCCGATCTCCGCGGCGTTCTCCACCTGCTCGGGGGAGCCGCCCAGGACCTCGGCGAGGCCGCCGGAGGCCATGGAGCAGGCGGAGCCGACCTCGCCCTGGCAGCCGACCTCGGCGCCGGAGATCGAGGCGTTCTCCTTGAAGAGCAGGCCGATGGCGCCCGCGGCGAGCAGGAAGCGGACGATGCCGTCCTCGTCCGCGCCGGGCACGAAGTTCATGTAGTAGTGCAGGACGGCCGGGATGATGCCGGCGGCGCCGTTGGTCGGTGCGGTCACCACGCGGCCGCCCGCGGCGTTCTCCTCGTTGACGGCCATGGCGTAGATCGTGATCCACTCCATGGCGCGGGCCTGCGGGTCGCCCTCGGCGCGCAGCTGGCGCGCGGTGTTCGCGGCGCGGCGGCGGACCTTCAGACCGCCCGGCAGGATGCCCTCGCGGGACATGCCGCGGGCGACGCACGCCTGCATGACGCCCCAGATCTCCAGCAGGCCCTCGCGGATCTCCTGCTCGGTGCGCCAGGCCTTCTCGTTCTCCATCATCATCGCGGAGATCGACAGGCCCGACTCGCGGGACATGCGCAGCAGCTCGTCGCCCGTGCGGAAGGGGTACTTCAGGACGGTGTCGTCGAGCTTGATGCGGTCCTCGCCGACCGCGTCCTCGTCCACGACGAAACCGCCGCCGACGGAGTAGTAGGTCTTCTCCAGCAGGGGCGCGCCGGCCTCGTCGTAGGCGAAGAGGGTCATGCCGTTGGCGTGGTACGGCAGGGAGCGGCGGCGGTGCAGGATCAGCTGGGTCGACTCGTCGAAGTCGATCTCGTGGGTGCTGCCGATCTCCGCGCCGAGCAGCCGCAGCCGCTTCGACTCGCGGATGCGCTCGACCTCGGTGTCCGCGAGCTCGACGTCGACGGTGCGCGGGGAGTAGCCCTCCAGACCGAGCAGGACGGCCTTGGGGGTGCCGTGGCCGTGGCCGGTGGCGCCGAGCGAGCCGAAGAGCTCGGCCCGGACGGAGGCGGTGTGGGCCAGCAGGCCCTCGTTCTTCAGCCGGCGCGTGAACATCAGCGCGGCCCGCATGGGACCCACCGTGTGGGAGCTGGACGGGCCTATGCCGATCGAGAAGAGATCGAAAACGGAGATGGCCACGGTGGCTGCTCCCTGTCTGCTTGGAGGTGGTACGGGTCGTGCTGGGGGGCGCCCGCGGTGGTACGGAGGGCGCGTGGTGCGGGGCACCGGGCGCTCACCTTTTCAGTGTGCCCGGTGCCCCGTACCGATGCGTAAAACGGATGCAGATGTGTTACTTCAGGCCGGGGTACAGCGGGTGCTTGTCCGCCAGGGCCGTGACGCGGCCGCGCAGGGCCTCCGCGTCGTAGACCGGCTTCAGCGCCTCGGCGATGATGTCGGCGACCTCGCGGAAGTCCTCCGCCTGGAAGCCGCGGGTGGCCAGCGCCGGGGTGCCGATCCGCAGACCCGAGGTGACCATCGGGGGCCGGGGGTCGTTCGGGATGGCGTTCCGGTTGACCGTGATCCCGACCTCGTGGAGGCGGTCCTCGGCCTGCTGGCCGTCCAGCTCGGAGTTGCGCAGGTCCACCAGCACCAGGTGCACGTCCGTGCCGCCGGAGAGGACGGAGACGCCCGCCTCGGTGACGTCGGCCTGCACCAGGCGCTCGGCCAGGATCTTCGCGCCCTCCAGCGTACGCTGCTGGCGCTCCTTGAACTCCTCGCTGGCCGCGACCTTGAAGGAAACGGCCTTCGCGGCGATCACGTGCTCCAGCGGACCACCCTGCTGACCGGGGAAGACGGCAGAGTTGATCTTCTTGGCGAGCTCGGCAGTGGAGAGGATCACACCACCGCGGGGACCGCCGAGGGTCTTGTGCGTGGTGGTGGTCACGACGTGCGCGTGCGGCACCGGGGAGGGGTGCAGCCCGGCGGCGACGAGGCCCGCGAAGTGGGCCATGTCGACCATCAGGTACGCGCCGACCTCGTCGGCGATCCGGCGGAAGGCCGCGAAGTCCAGCTGGCGCGGGTACGCGGACCAGCCGGCGACGATCAGCTTCGGGCGGTGCTCCTTGGCGAGGCGCTCGACCTCCTCCATGTCGACCAGGTTGGTCTGCTCGTCGACGTGGTAGGCGACCACGTTGTAGAGCTTGCCGGAGAAGTTGATCTTCATGCCGTGGGTCAGGTGCCCGCCGTGGGCGAGGTTCAGACCCAGGATGGTGTCGCCCGGCTTGAGCAGCGCGAACATCGCGGCGGCGTTGGCCTGCGCACCGGAGTGCGGCTGGACGTTCGCGTGCTCGGCACCGAAGAGCGCCTTGATCCGGTCGATGGCGATCTGCTCGACGACATCGACGTGCTCGCAGCCACCGTAGTAGCGGCGGCCGGGGTAGCCCTCGGCGTACTTGTTGGTGAGGACCGAGCCCTGGGCCTCCATGACCGCGACCGGAGCGAAGTTCTCCGAGGCGATCATCTCGAGGGTGGACTGCTGACGGTGGAGTTCGGCGTCGACAGCGGCGGCGACGTCGGGGTCGAGCTCATGGAGGGAGCTGTTCAGCAGAGACATGAGTTCTTCCTGGACTTCCTGGGCGAGGGAGGGCGAGGGGCGGGTTCAGCCTGCGGTGAAGCCGTCGTACTCGGCGGCGGAGAGGAGGTCCGCCGGCTCGTCCGTGATCTTCACCTTGAACAGCCAGCCGCCCTCGAAGGGGGCGGAGTTCACCAGCGAGGGGTCGTCCACGACGTCCTGGTTGGCCTCGGTGACCTCGCCGGTCACCGGGGAGTACAGGTCGCTGACCGACTTGGTCGACTCCAGCTCGCCACAGGTCTCGCCCGCGGTGACCGTGTCACCGACGGCCGGGAGCTGGGCGAAGACGACGTCACCGAGGGAGTTCGCGGCGAACTCGGTGATGCCGACCGTGGCCACGCCGTCCGCGTCGACGGCCGACAGCCACTCGTGCTCCTTGCTGTAGCGCAGCTGCTGGGGGTTGCTCATGGCTAGATTCTCCTGGATGCGCGTGAGTGCTTGTGCAACGGGTCTTGACAGGGGTGGGACGAGAAGGTTCCGGAAACCGGGAAAGCCCTAGCGCTGCCGCTTGTAGAAGGGCAGGGCGACGACCTCGTACGGCTCGTGGCTGCCGCGGATGTCCACGGCGACGCCCTCCGTGCCGGGCGCGGCGTGCGCCGCGTCCACGTAGGCGATGGCGATCGGCTTGCCGAGCGTGGGGGAGGGGGCGCCGGAGGTGACCTCGCCCACGACCTCGCCGCCGGCCGTCACCGCGAAGCCGGCGCGCGGCACGCGGCGGCCCTGGGCGATCAGGCCGACCAGCTTGCGCGGCGGCTGCGCCTCGGCGCGCTCGGCGGCCGCCTTAAGCGCGGCGCGGCCCACGAAGTCGCCCTCCTTCTCGAACTTCACGACCCGGCCCAGGCCCGCGTCGAACGGGGTGGTCGCGGTCGTCAGCTCGTGGCCGTACAGCGGCATGCCCGCCTCCAGGCGCAGCGTGTCGCGGCAGGAGAGCCCGCACGGCACGAGGCCGGCGTCCGCGCCCGCCTCGGTGAGGGCCTGCCACAGCTTCACGGCGTCGCCCGGGGCGACGAACAGCTCGAAGCCGTCCTCGCCGGTGTAGCCGGTGCGGGCGATCAGGGCGGGGACGCCCGCGACGGTGCCCGGCAGGCCCGCGTAGTACTTCAGGCCGTCCAGGTCGGCGTCCGTCAGGGACTTCAGGATGCCGGGGGAGGCCGGGCCCTGGACGGCGAGGAGGGCGTAGGCGTCGCGGTCGTCGCGCACGTCCGCGTCGAAGCCGGCGGCGCGCTCGGTCAGCGCGTCCAGCACGACCTGGGCGTTGGAGGCGTTGGCGACGACCATGTACTCCGCCTCGGCGAGGCGGTAGACGATCAGGTCGTCGAGGATGCCGCCGTCCTCGCGGCAGATCATCGTGTAGCGGGCGCGGCCGGTGGCGACGCTCCCTATGTTGCCGACCAGGGCGTAGTCGAGCAGGGCGGCGGCCTGCGGGCCGGTCACCGTGATCTCACCCATGTGCGAGAGGTCGAAGAGGCCCGCGCGGGTGCGGACCGCGACGTGCTCGTCGCGCTCGCTGCCGTAGCGCAGGGGCATGTCCCAGCCCGCGAAGTCGGTCATGGTCGCGCCGAGCTCGCGGTGCAGGGCGTCGAGTGCGGTGCGGCGAGGGGTGTCGGTCATGGTGTGGGCTCCCGGACATGGCAGTGAGGACGTCCTCCCCATCTGTCATCGGAACCTGAGAGGTTCACCGGAAGCCACCGCGACACGCGGGGGGCCGGCTTGCACCTTGGGTGGAGCCGCGCACAGTGCGGCCCGCTTTTCAGATCTGCCTCGTCCGCGCGGTACGGGGCCTGAGAGATTCAAGGGAGGAACTTGCTCCTTCGGCGCCCAGCGCACACGGTGTGGTGTGCGGCCTGGGACTCTCCCGCGCGGATTCGAGCGGCCGGTATGCAGTTGGATACGCAGTTGGCGCGCACATCATTGCACGTGCAGGCGCGTTACGGACTGCCTGGCGCCCCCCGAATTCGATTACCTTTCTTTTACGTTCGGTGGGTAGGGGGCAGTGACGGGCAGTGACCGGGCCCGGGGAGGGGCGGGGACGGATGGGAACAGCACCGACGGCAGGGACGGCCGGGGCGGCCGGGGCCGCGCCGGCGCACGGGGCCGCCGCGCACGACGCCGCCGCGCACGGGGCCGCCGCGGCGGGGAGCGGCGCGGTGCGGCCCCGGGCGGGCGTGCTCGACCTGCGCTCGGGAGCGGGCCGCGGAGAGCTCCGCTTCCCCACGGGGGACGTGCTGATCGTCTCCGGGCTGCCCGGGAGCGGGAAGTCCACGCTCATCCGGCGCGCGGTCTCCGTGCTGGACGCGCGCGACGGCATCGTCTGGTGCGTCGACTCCCAGGACACCCGGGAGCGGCTGGAGCGGCGCACCCCCGGCTGGCTGCCGTACGCGGCCTACCGGCCCTTCGCCCGCCTCGCCCACTACGCGGCGCTGCGGCGCGCCCTGCGCTCCGGCGCGAGCGCCGTCGTGCACGACTGCGGGCAGCGCGGCTGGGTCCGCCGCTGGGCCGCGCGCGACGCACGGCGCCGCGGCGCCGCGGCCCACCTGCTGCTCCTGGACGTGCCGCCGGGCACGGCGCTGGCCGGGCAGGCGGCGCGGGGCCGCGGCGTCTCGCCGTTCGCGTTCCGCCGCCACCGGCGGGCGATGGCCCGGCTGGTCACGGCGGTGTCGGCCCCTCCGGCCCCGGACGGCCGGGGCCCGGGGCGCCTGCCGGCGGGGGTGGCGTCGGTGGTGCTGCTGGACCGCGGGGCGGTGGACGCGCTGCGGAGCATCGCCTTCGAGTAGGGCGCGCCCGGCGCCGCGGGCCTCGCCGGGGCGGGTCCGGCTCCGCCGGGTGCCGCCGTCGCGCGGGCGGCGCGCGCTGCCTACAGCGGCAGCGGCGCGGGCAGCGACGAGGCCTCCGCCGGCATCGGGAGCTTCGCCAGGAGGTCCTTCACGACGGTGAGGGCCTCCGTGATCGCCATCTCGACCCCCGCCGAGTCCTTCTGCGCCGCCGCCGCGATCAGCTTCTCGATCGCCTTCTGCAGCTTCTTCAGCAGCTCCTGGACGTCGTCCCCGGGAGCCGCCGCCGGGCGCCCCGTGCCGGGCGGGGACTGCCGCAGGGAGTCGGTGAGCCGGTTCGCCGCCGAGCGCAGCCGCTGCTGCATGTCCTTGAGCGCCTCCACGTCCGGCGTCGCGGACTGCGCCTCCTTGCCGATCCGGGAGACCAGCGTGAGCGCCTCCCCGAGCTGCCCCACCGCGTCGAGCTGCTGGTGGACGGCGGCCGTCGTCCTCGGCCCCGTGGCGGGGAGCACGTGGGACATGTCGGGGTCCGGTGCGTTCACGGCGGCCAGGGAGGGGCCCGCGACGCCGACGGCCACGGAGCCGCAGGCGGCGACGGCTATTGCGGAGGCGGCGAACTTGTTGACACGCATGCTGGGGTTCCCTTCGGTCCGAGGAGCCGGCGCCGGCGGGGCCGGCGGAGCCGGTTGGCGCTGCAGGGCAGCCGCCCGACCACCGTGCGACCGGCGGTGGCCCTGTGCAACACGGTGCCCACGGTCAGTGCCGTGACGGGCGGGGCCGGGCCCCGGCACCGCCCGCCCTGACCTGGGACATCACCGGCGATTTCGGCAGCCCGCAGCAGCCGGTGGGGGTACAGCCGTTAGGGTGCACCTGCGGCTTCGTCGAGAGTGGTTGGGCGGCATTGGACGAGTTGGACGAGATGAGCATCCCCGGGCAGTACGGCTGGAGTCCGGCCCACGGCGGCGGCGTGCCCGCGGCCGCCCCGCCCGGCTGGCCCGCCAACGAACTCGAAGAGGTCCTCGCCGCCTCCGTGGGCGTGCCCGGCGCGGGCCCCCGCATCGTGCAGGCGCTGGGCCGCAGCCAGGTGTGGGTCCCGCTGCCCTCCGGCGGCGGCCCGGACAGCCCCGACCTCGACCTGCCCACGCTGGAGCTCGACGGCGCGGCCTTCGTGCCCGTCTTCAGCTCCGAGAGGGAGTTCCTCAGGGTCGCGGGCGAGCGCATGCCGTACGCCGTCGCCCCGGCCGTCGAGTTTGCCCGCGGACTGCCCCCGCAGGTGGGCATCGTCGTCAACCCCGAGGGCTCGGTCGGCGCGCCGCTGCCGCCGCCCGCCGTCGCCGAGCTGTGCCGCGCCGGCCGCACCGCCCTGGACGGCGACGCCACCGGCGGCCGCGTGCGGCTCTTCGAGCCCGACTGGCAGGACGAGCCCACGGCCTTCCTGGCGGCCGCGGGGCCGGAGTTCGCCGCCGCCCGGGTGGTCCGCACGGCGCGGCGCGCCCTCGCGAGCGTCGAGGGGGCGGCCCCCGCGCTGTTCATCGGCGTCGAGCTCGACCTGCCGGACCCCGGCAGCCGGTCCGCGGCCCTGGCCGCCGTAGGCCGCGCCCTCGGCTCCGCGCCCGTGCCGTGGCCCGTCCAGCTGGTCTTCCTGGACGTCGCGCGGGACCCGGTCGGCGCGTGGATGCAGGACAGGCTCCGCCCGTTCTACGACCGCGACCTGTGACTCCTCCCCTGTCCGCCCCGGCGGGCTCGTAAGCTGGTCGGACGACCCCGGGCGCGCGACGGCGCCCTCGGGTCGCAGCAGTCAAGGCCGAGAGAAGAGGCGGACCCAGGTGAGCGCGGGCGCGGAGAGCGGCGTGGAGCAGATGCTGCGCCAGGTGGCGCCCGGCCGGTACGACGCGTACGAGGAACTGCTGCGGTCGCTGGCCGAGGGCCGGGTCTGGATGCTGCTCTGGCACGGCCAGGCCGGCTCGCCCGACGCCCAGTACGGCAACATGGAGGTCGAAGGGCTGGGCTACGCCCCGTGCGTGACCTCCGCGCAGGAGCTCGCGGCCAGCGGCTGGAACCGCGCCCACGAGGTGATCTCCGGCCGGGCCGTGGCCGAGGCCCTCTACCCCGGCCGCTGGGGCCTGTGGCTCAACCCGCACGCGCCCGGCGGCGGCGTCGGCATCCCCTGGCTCGACCTGCGCCGCATCGCCGGCGGCCTGGACCGGCTGCCGGCCGGCCCGCTGCGCGTGAGCGAGCCCGGTGTGGACATCCCGCAGTTCTACGCCCTCCTCGGGCAGAACGCCCACCGCACGCCCGCGGTGCGCTCGCTGCGCCGCGCCTGGGTGCAGCCCGCGCTCGGCACCGCGTACCTCGCGATCGGCCTGGACCTCTACGACAGCTCGCAAGGGGCCGTGGAGTCCGTGCGGCTGATGATGCAGCAGTCGATCGGCGCGGTCCCCGACGGCCTGCCGGTCTCCACGGTGGCGATGTCGGACGAGCACGACCCGGTCGCCCTGTGGATGCGCGCCAACACCCGCCCCTTCTACGACCGCGACGCCTACGGCGGCGCCGCGGCGGGCGGCTCGCAGGCGGCTCCGTCGGGCTACGGCTATCCCCCGCAGCCCCCTCAGGCCGGCGTCTACTGAACCGCCGGCGGATCACCGTTGTCCGTATAACGGAATTCCTCTCCACACATCACGGTTGCGCATCCTTTGCCGACCGGGTCTGGCGGGTGATCGCGGGGGCGTTGAAGACTCCCGCCACAAGGACTCCCGGTCCTGCGTACGGTCCCGCGTACGTCCCGTGCACGACCTGCTCCGCGTGAACATCCCGCACCATCGCACCTTTCGCACCAGTGATGTGAATGTGAACCAGCCGCCTGCGCGGCGGGCGTTGGGCCGGTCGGCACCGGCCGAGAGGGGTCCACCACACGATGACGGCACCACTGCACGACACGGGCGCGGCGGAGACCGCAGCCGTCGACGTCGCCGCCGGAGTCCCGGCCAAGGCGATCGAGGGCCGTTCACCCTGGCGGATCGCCTGGATCCGGCTCAAGCGCGACAAGTTCGCGCTGGCCGGCGGTGTCGTCGTCCTGCTGCTCATCCTGGTGGCGGTCCTCGCGCCGGTGATCGTGAGCCTGCTGGGCCACCCGCCCAACGAGTTCCACGAGGACCGGATCGACCCGCTGTTCAGCACCCCCAAGGGCGACTGGGGCGGGATCAGTTCGGACTTCCTGCTGGGCGTCGAACCGACGAACGGGCGCGACGTCTTCAGCCGCATCGTCTACGGGGCCCGGGTCTCGCTGCTCGTGGCCTTCCTCTCGGCCGTCGTCGCGGTCGCCATCGGCACGGTGTTCGGCATCGTCGCCGGTTTCTTCGGCGGCTGGGTCGACGCGGTGATCAGCCGGGTGATGGACCTGCTGCTGGCCTTCCCGCAGCTGCTGTTCATCATCGCGCTGGTGTCCGTGGTCCCCGACTCCCTGTGGGGGCTGACCGGTTCGGGCGTGCGCATGGGCGTGCTGATCGCGGTGATCGGCTTCTTCGGCTGGCCCTACATCGGCCGGATCGTGCGCGGCCAGACCCTCTCGCTGAGGGAGCGGGAGTACGTCGAGGCGGCGCGCAGCCTCGGCGCGGGCCGCGGCTACATCCTCTTCCGCGAGCTGCTGCCCAACCTGGTGGCACCGATCACGGTGTACACCACGCTGATGATCCCCACCAACGTCCTCACCGAGGCCGCCCTCAGCTTCCTCGGTACCGGAGTCAAGCCCCCCACGGCATCGTGGGGCGAGATGCTCGCCAGAGCCGTCGACCATTACGAGGCCGACCCGATCTTCATGATCATTCCGGGTCTCGCCATCTTCGTCACCGTCCTCGCCTTCAACCTCTTCGGTGACGGCGTACGGGACGCGCTGGACCCCAAGGGTTCGCGCTAGCGCCCGCCGCCGGGCGGCCGCGCTCCGCCGACCCGACCCGCACGTGTCCCACCGCCCCTGTCGGTCCGTCAGGAGGCTCCGTCCGCAAACCCGCCGGCCCGCTTCCCCGGGCGGCGACGATCACGGAGGTCGCGACACCTTGAGAACACAGAGAACGCCGGCGCGGAGGTCGGCCGCCGGGGCGGCCCTCGTGGTCGCGGCCCTGGTCACGACGGCGGCCTGCGGCGGCGGGAGCAGCAAGAGCAGCGACGGGGACGGCAAGGGCGCGGGCTTCAACGCCGCCGTCGGCAAGCTCGCCTCCTCCTCGGACAAGAAGGGCGGCGAGCTGAAGTTCATCGGCACGCAGGACGCCGACTCCTGGGACCCGCAGCGCGGTTACTACGGTTTCATGTGGGACTTCGCGCGCTACTACACGCGGACACTGGTCACCTCCAAGCCCGCGCCCGGCGCCCAGAGCTCCGAGATCGTGGCGGACATGGCCACCGACACCGGCAAGGTCTCGGACGACAAAAAGACCTACACCTTCACCCTCAGGCCGGGCCTGACCTGGGAGGACGGTCAGCCGGTCACCGCCCAGCAGATCAAGTACGGCATCGAGCGCACCTGGGCCACCGACAAGATCTCCGGCGGGCCCACCTGGCTGATGCAGGTCCTGGACCCGGACAAGACGTACAAGGGCCCGTACAAGGACGAGAGCAAGGACAAGCTGGGCCTGAAGGCGATCGAGACGCCGGACGAGAAGACGATCGTCTTCAAACTGCCCAAGCCCAACGGCGACTTCCTGCAGATGCTCGCGCTGCCCGCCGCGGCCCCGGTCCGGCCCGACAAGGACACCGCGGAGCGGTACGGCCAGAAGCCCTTCTCCAGCGGGCCGTACAAATTCGTCTCGTACAGCCCGAACAAGGGCCTGGAGCTGGTCCGCAACGACAAGTGGAACAAGGACTCCGACCCCGTCCGCAAGGCCCTGCCGGACAAGATCTCGGTCACCCTGATCACCAACGCCGACGACATGGACAACCGGCTGCTCAAGGGCGACTACGACCTCGACATCAACGCCACCGGCATGGGCTCGGCGGGCCGGCAGAAGGCCCTCAAGGAGCGCAAGGGCAACGTCGACAACCCGCAGACCGGCTTCATCCGCTACGCGGCGTTCCCCAAGACCGTCGCCCCGTTCGACAACGAGCACTGCCGCAAGGCCGTGATCTACGGCGCCGACCACACCTCGCTGCAGACGGCGCGCGGCGGCCCCCAGGCCGGCGGTGACATCGGCATCAGCATGCTGCCCCCGGCCGTCAAGGGCTTCGACGCCGGCTACGACCCGTACAACATGAAGCAGGGCAAGCCCGACGTGGCCAAGGCCAAGGAGGAGCTGAAGGCCTGCGGCAAGCCGGACGGCTTCAAGACCACCATCGCGGTGCGCAACAACAAGATGCAGGAGGTCGCCTCCGCGGAGTCGCTACAGGCGTCCCTGAAGGCCATCGGCATCGACGCGCAGATCGACAAGTACGACGGCGCGCAGACCACCGGCATCATCGGCTCGCCCAAGAACGTCAAGGCCAAGGGCTACGGCATCATCATCATGGGCTGGGGCGCCGACTTCCCCAGCGGCCAGGGCTTCCTGCAGCCCATCGTGGACGGCCGCTTCATCCAGCAGAGCGGCAACCAGAACTACCCCGAGCTCGACGACCCGGCGGTCAACAAGCTCCTGGACGACGGCATCGCCGAGATCGACCCCGAGAAGGCCGGGAAGGTCTATCAGGAGGCCAACAAGAAGGTCATGGAGGGCGCCTGGTACCTGCCCTTCACCTACGAGAAGAACATCATCTGGCGCAGCTCCCGGCTGACCAACGTCTACACGGCCGACGCCTACAACGGCCGCTACGACTACGCCTCGCTGGGCGTCGTCAAGTGACCAGTCCGTCCGCTCCGCCGGCGCACCCGCCGCTAGGCACGAAGGGCAGGTGAGGGCCGAGCGCGACGGCCGGGGACGCCCCCCTCTTCCCCAGGGGGGCGCCTTCGGGCCGCCGCCGGGCCGACCGCAGTGTTCGCTTACATCGTCAGGCGGCTCTTCGCCGTCATCGTGATGCTGCTCGTGGTCATCCTGGTGACCTTCGGCATCTTCTTCGCGATCCCGAAGTTCACCGGATCCGATCCCGCGCTGATGTACGTCGGCAAGCAGGCGGACCCGGCGGCCATCGAGGGCATCCGGCAGAAGCTGGGGCTCGGCAAGCCGATCCTCGAACAGTTCTGGAACTTCGTCACCGGGCTCTTCGCCGGCCGGGACTACGTCAGCCAGGGGGACTCGATCCACTGCCCGGCGCCCTGCTTCGGCTACTCCTTCCGTCACGAGAGCCCCATCTGGCCCGAGCTGACCAGCCGGCTGCCCGTCACCCTCTCGCTCGCCGGCGGCGCCTGCGTGCTGTGGGTGACCGGCGGCGTCCTGACCGGCGTCGTCTCCGCCCTCAAGCGCGGCACCGTCTGGGACCGCACCGCCATGACCGTGGCCCTGAGCGGCGTCTCCCTGCCGATCTACTTCACGGCCCTGCTCTCGCTCGCGGTCTTCAAGTACAAGCTCGGCTGGGTGGGGGGCGAGTACACCTCGTTCGCGGACGACCCCGGCAGCTGGTTCGGCGGCCTGATCCTGCCCTGGGTGACCCTCGCCTTCCTCTACGCGGCCATGTACGCCCGGCTGACCCGGGCCACCATGCTGGAGGTCCTCGGGGAGGACTACATCCGCACGGCCCGCGCCAAGGGGCTGGCCGAGCCCGTCGTCATCGGCAAGCACGCGATGCGCTCCACCATGACCCCGATCCTCACCGTGCTCGGCATGGATCTCGGGGCGCTGGTCGGCGGCGCCATCCTCACCGAGACGGCCTTCAGCCTGCCCGGCCTGGGCCAGGCCGCGGTGGCGGCGATCAACGAGCGCGACCTGCCGATGATCCTCGGCGTCACGCTCATCACCGCCTCGGCCGTGGTCTTCGCCAACCTGGTCGTGGACCTCCTGTACGCCGTGATCGACCCCCGAGTGAGGCTCTCGTGACGACCGCCCCCGCCCCGGACCCGGGGCAGCCGCCCACCGCCTTCCTCGAGGTGCGCGACCTGCGCATCCATTTCCCCACCGACGACGGGCTGGTCAAGTCCGTCGACGGGCTCTCCTTCCAGCTGGAGAAGGGCAGGACGCTCGGCATCGTCGGGGAGTCGGGCTCGGGCAAGTCGGTCACCTCGCTCGGCATCATGGGCCTGCACACCGTCGGCCAGTACGGCCGCGGCAAGGCCCGCATCTCCGGCGAGATCTGGCTCGACGGCAAGGAGCTGATGACCGCCGACCCCGACGAGGTGCGGCGGCTGCGCGGCCGCGAGATGGCGATGATCTTCCAGGACCCGCTGTCGGCCATGCACCCGTACTTCACCATCGGCCACCAGATCACCGAGGCCTATCTGGTGCACAACGGCGGCGCGGACAAGAAGGCCGCCCGCAAGCGCGCCGTCGAGCTCCTGGACCGCGTCGGCATCCCGCAGCCGGACCGCCGGGTGGACGACTACCCCCACCAGTTCTCCGGCGGCATGCGCCAGCGCGCCATGATCGCCATGGCGCTCGTCAACAACCCCGAGCTCCTCATCGCCGACGAGCCGACCACCGCCCTGGACGTGACCGTGCAGGCGCAGATCCTCGACCTCATCCGCGACCTGCAGAAGGAGTTCGGCTCGGCGGTCATCGTCATCACCCACGACCTCGGCGTCGTCGCCGAGCTGGCCGACGACATCCTCGTGATGTACGGCGGCCGCTGCGTGGAGCGCGGACCCGCCGAGAAGGTCTTCTACGAGCCCCGGCACCCCTACACCTGGGGCCTGCTCGGCTCCATGCCCCGCATCGACCGCGAGCAGACCGACCGGCTGATCCCGGTCAAGGGCTCCCCGCCCAGCCTGATCAACGTGCCGTCCGGCTGCGCCTTCAACCCGCGCTGCCCGTACGCCGATCTGCCCGCCGGCGGGGTCACCCGCAAGGAGCGGCCCGAGCTGCTGCCGGTGGCCGCCGCCGCGGGCGCCGCCGGGGACGGCAGGCACTGGTCCGCCTGTCATCTGCCCCAGGAGGAACGGACCCGCATCTGGACCGAAGAGATCGCGCCGAAGCTGTGAAGGACCACGAGATGACCATTCCCGCGCAGCAGGCGAACGACGGGCCCGAGGCCCTCCTCACGGTCGAGGGCCTGGTCAAGCACTTCCCGATCACCAAGGGGCTGCTGCGCCGCCAGGTGGGCGCGGTGCAGGCCGTCGACGGCCTCACCTTCGACGTCCGCACGGGGGAGACCCTGGGCGTGGTGGGGGAGTCCGGCTGCGGCAAGTCCACCATGGGGCGGCTGATCACCCGGCTGCTGGAGCCGACGGGCGGCCGGGTCGCGTTCCAGGGCAAGGACATCAGCCACCTGGGCGTGGCGGGGATGCGCCCGCTGCGCCGCGACATCCAGATGATCTTCCAGGACCCGTACTCGTCGCTGAACCCGCGGCACACCGTCGGCACCATCGTCGGCGCGCCCTTCAAACTGCAGGGCATCGCCCCGCAGGGCGGGGTGAAGAAGGAGGTGCAGCGGCTGCTGGAGCTGGTGGGGCTCAACCCGGAGCACTACAACCGCTACCCGCACGAGTTCTCCGGCGGCCAGCGGCAGCGCATCGGCATCGCCCGCGCGCTCGCGCTCAAGCCGAAGCTCGTCGTCGCCGACGAGCCGGTCTCGGCGCTGGACGTGTCGATCCAGGCCCAGGTGGTCAACCTGCTCGACGACCTCCAGGACGAGCTCGGCCTGACCTACGTGATCATCGCGCACGACCTGTCGGTCATCCGCCACGTCTCGGACCGCATCGCCGTGATGTACCTCGGCAAGCTCGTCGAGCTCACCGACCGCACCTCGCTCTACGCCAAGCCCATGCACCCGTACACCAAGGCGCTGCTGTCCGCGGTGCCGGTGCCCGACCCGAAGCGGCGCACCAAGAGGGAGCGCATCCTGCTCAAGGGCGACGTGCCCTCGCCGATCTCGCCGCCGTCCGGGTGCCGCTTCCACACGCGGTGCTGGAAGGCGACGGAGGTCTGCGCGGCGCAGGAGCCGCCGCTGGTGGCGCTGGAACCGGGGCACCAGGTGGCCTGTCACCATCCGGAGAACGCCCCGGAGGCGGCGTCACAAGCCGGCGGAAGGTAATCGTCCGTATCAGTCTCCGGGCTGAGTGACAATGTTTCGTGCTCACCGACCTGTTCAGCCCCTCCGTCCAGCACTCCCTGGACATCGCCGGGATCTTCGTCTTCGCGATCTCCGGTGCCCTGCTCGCCGTCCGGAAGAACTTCGACGTCTTCGGCATGGCGGTCCTGGCGGAGGTCACGGCGCTGGGCGGCGGGCTGATCCGTGACGTGATCATCGGCGCCGTGCCGCCCGCGGCCTTCACCGACCTCGGCTACTTCCTCACGCCGCTGATCGCCACGGTGATCGTCTTCTTCCTGCACCCGGAGGTCGAGCGGATCACCAAGGCGGTGGGCGTCTTCGACGCCGCGGGGCTCGGGCTGTTCTGCGTCACCGGCACGGTCAAGGCGTACGGGCACGGGCTGGGCCTGGTCTTCGCCGCCACGCTCGGGCTGGCCACGGCGGTCGGCGGCGGCGTGCTGCGCGACATGCTCGCGCACGAGGTGCCCTCGCTGCTGCGCTGGGACCGCGACCTGTACGCCGTGCCCGCGATGGTCGGGGCCGCGCTGGCCGCGCTGCTGCTGCGCTTCGAGGCGCTCGACGGCTCGACGTACGCGGTGCCCGTGGTGACCGCGTTCGTGCTGCGGCTGCTCGCGATGCGCTTCCACTGGCGGGCGCCGCGGGCGTGGCACCGCAGGAGCGCGGCGTCCGAAGAGGTGTGAGGGCGCCTCGCGCGGGTGGTCGTTGATGCTTCACCCAACCCCTACCGATGAGTAACTTCCGGGTGTAGCGTGACCGGCATGGCACAGGCAACCATCGGTGACAGCGAATTCGACCGCGACACCGCAGTGACCCCCCGCACGCCCGGCACCTACGACGCCGAGCTCCCCGCCGGGTGGGGCATCGGCGGCGCGGTCAACGGCGGCTACCTCCTCGCCCTGCTCGGCCGGGGCCTCGGCGCGCACCTGCCCCACCCGGACCCGTTCACCGTCACCGCGCACTACCTGTCCGTCACCAGGCCCGGCCCCGCGGTCATCCGCACCCAGACCGTGCGCACCGGCCGCGCGCTCTCCACCGGCCAGGCCTCCCTCGTCCAGACCGCCCCGGACGGCAGCGAGACCGAGCGCATCCGCGTCCTCGCCACCTACGGCGACCTCGGCACCCTCAGCGACGACGTGCGCACCACGGCCAAGCCGCCCGTCATGCCCCCGTACGAGCACTGCCTCGGCAAGGAGCACGGCGACGCCTCCCACCCCCTCGCCGAGATCGCCGCCCGCCTCGACGTCCGCCTCGACCCCGAGACCGCCGGATGGGCGGTCGGGAAGCCCGGCGGACGCGGCGAGATACGCGCCTGGTTCGGCCTGGCGGACGGCCGCCCCCTCGACCCCCTGGCCCTGCTGCTGGCCGTCGACGCCCTGCCGCCGGCCACCTTCGAGATGGGCCTGACCGGCTGGGTGCCCACCGTCGAGCTCACCGCCCACGTCCGCTGCCGCCCCGCCCCCGGCCCCGTCCGCGTCGTCGTCAGCACGCGCAACCTCGCGGGCGGCTACCTGGAGGAGGACGCGGAGGTCTGGGACAGCGGGGACCGCCTCGTGGCCCAGTCCCGCCAGCTGGCGGTGGCCCCGCGGCACTGACCCCCGTACAGCGCCCCGGACCGGCCGGCGCTCACGCCACCTCGCGCCCCAGCCAGGCCGCGAGCCGCGCGCACGCGTCCGCGCCCTCGGGCGCGGGCCGCACCGGCCCGAACGGGACCTCCGGGCCCCGCCGGTCCGCCGGCAGGAACTGCTGCGCCCAGCCCAGGGCAAGCTCGGCCAGCTCCTGGTCCAGCGGGAGCGGGTGCCCCAGCGCGTGCGAGAGGTCCCAGGCGTGCGTGACGCTCTCCAGCACCATCCCGGACGTCAGGTACACGGCCCCCGGGAACGTCCCCCACTCGACGCTCACCGGCCGCGCCAGCTTCGCGTCGTCCGCCCAGGCCGCCGCCAGGCGCGCCCGTCCCTCGTCGTAGGCCCGGCCCCAGCCGTCGTCCGCGATGTCCGTCGGCGGCTTGCTCCACTCCACCGTGCCCTTCTCGCCCAGCTGCGCGCCGTCGTGCACACCGGCCACGAGGTGGCCCAGCAGGGCCCGTACGTCGAAGTCCGCGCACGGGGTCGGGTCGCCGAGCCGCTCCGCGGGCACGGCGGCGACGAGGGCCGCGACCTGGGCGACGGCGCGGTCCATCAGGGGGCGGGGGTCGGTGAGGGCGGCTGGGCTGGTCATGTGCGACTCCGGAAGGTCCGTCGGATCGGGAACACGCAGAGCATCCCGCCATAACCTGACAACCGCCGTCAGGTTTTCGTACAGGCCCCCGGGTCATCCTTGTTCCCGTGAAATCCGACCGCCTGCTGTCGATCCTGCTGCTCCTCCAGACCCGCGGCCGCGTGCCCGCCCGCGAACTCGCCGACCGGCTGGAGGTGTCCGTCCGCACCGTCTACCGCGACGTCGAGTCCCTGTCGGCCGCAGGGGTGCCCGTCTACGCCGAGCGCGGCCGCCACGGCGGCATAGCGCTCCTGCCCGGCTACCGGACGGACGTCACCGGCCTCACCGCCGACGAGGCCCGCGCCCTGTTCGTCCTCGCCACCGGCAGCACGCACGCCGATCTCGGCCTCGACGGCGCCCTCGGCTCCGCCCTGCGCAAGGTCATGGCCGCCCTGCCCGCCCCGCACCGGCCCGCCGCCGAGGCCACCAGCCGCCGCATCCTCGTCGACCCCGTCCGCTGGCTGGGCGGCCCCGCCGCCGCCCCCGCCGTGGACGTCGGCGAGCTGCACGCCGCCGTCTTCGCCGACCGGCGGCTGCGCCTGCGCTACCGCCACGGAGGGCAGGAAGAGGCCCGCACGTACACCGTCGACCCCTACGGCCTCGTCGCCAAGGCCGGCGTCTGGTACCTCGTCGCCGACCGGCGGGCCCGGCCCCGGCTCTTCCGTGCCGACCGCATGGCCGCCCTCACCGTCACCGCCGACCCGGTCCGCCGCCGGGCGGGCGTGGAGCTCGCCGACGCGTGGGAAGTGCTGCGGCGCGGCGTCGAAGAACGCCCGGCGGAACTCCGGGTGACCGCCACGGTGCGCCGTGCGCGGCTCGACATGTTCCTGCGCATCCTCGGCCCCGCCGTCGCCGGGCCGCCCTCCGACGGCGACCCGGCCACCGTCGGACTCCTCCTGCCCGAACTCCGCTCCGCGCGCCAGCTGCTCTCCTTCGGCCCCGACGTCGAAGTCCTCTCCCCGCAGGAGGTCCGGGAGGACCTCGCGCGGGTCGCGGCGGCCACGGCGGAGCGCTACGCGGGCCGGGCCGCGGGCCCGTGACGGGCCGTGCGGACGGGCGCCGCACCGGGCCGCCGGCCGAGGGCCGGAACGCCCGGTACGGCGCCCGGCCGCGCCTCGTAGAATCGTCCCCACCATGGCCTACCTCGACCACGCCGCCACCACCCCGATGCTCCCGGAGGCGGTGCAGGCGATGACCGCCCAGCTCGCCCTCACCGGAAACGCCTCCTCGCTGCACGCCGCCGGGCGGCGGGCGCGCCGCACCGTCGAGGAGGCCCGCGAATCCCTCGCCGCGGCGCTCGGCGCGCGCCCCAGCGAACTGGTGTTCACCGCGGGCGGCACGGAAGCCGACAACCTCGCCGTCAAGGGCCTGTACTGGGCGCGCCGGGCCGCCGACCCCGCCCGCACGCGCGTCCTCGCCAGCCCCGTCGAGCACCACGCCGTCCTCGACGCCGTGCACTGGCTCGGCGAGCACGAGGGCGCCACCGTCGAGTACCTGCCCGTCGACTCCCACGGCCGGGTCCACGCCGACGCCCTGCGCGAGGCCATCGCCCGCAACCCCGGCGACGTGGCCCTGGCCACCGTCATGTGGGCCAACAACGAGATCGGCACCGTCATGCCGGTGCACGAACTGGCCGCCGCCGCGGCCGAGTTCGACGTCCCGCTGCACGCGGACGCCGTGCAGGCCGTCGGCCAGCTCGACGTCGACTTCGCCGCGTCCGGGCTGGCCGCGATGACCGTCAGCGGACACAAGATCGGCGGCCCCTACGGCATCGGCGCGCTCCTCCTGGGCCGCCGGTACGCGCCCGTGCCGCTGCTCCACGGCGGCGGACAGGAGCGCCACGTGCGCTCCGGAACGCTCGACGTGCCCGCCGTCGCCGCCTTCGCCACCGCGGGCCGGCTCGCCGCCGCACGGCGCGCGGACTTCGCGCGCGAGGTCGGTGCCCTGCGCGACAGCCTCATCGCGTCCGTGCGGGAGGCCGTGCCGGACGCCGTCCTCGGCGGCGACCCCGACCCCGCCGGCCGGCTCCCCGCCAACGCCCACTTCTCCTTCCCCGGCTGCGAGGGCGACTCCCTGCTGCTGCTCCTGGACGCCCGGGGCATCGAGTGCTCCACGGGCTCCGCGTGCACGGCGGGCGTGGCCCAGCCCAGCCACGTCGTCCTGGCCACGGGCACGGACCCGGACCTCGCCCGCGGCACCCTGCGTTTCTCCCTGGGCCACACCTCCACGGCGCAGGACGTCGCGGCCGTGGCCGAGGCCATCGGGCCCGTGGTGGAACGGGCACGCTCGGCGGGCCTCAGCTGACCGACGCCTCCCGCACGAGCCGCAGGTACCGGTCCCAGTCCCAGTGGGGGCCGGGATCGGTGTGATCCGTCCCGGGCACCTCGGAGTGGGCGACGATGTGCGTGCGGTCCACGGGGATCCGGTACCGGGCGCAGATCCGGGCCGCGAGGCGGGCGGACGCGGCGTACATGGCGTCCGTGAAGTCGTCCGGCCGGTCCACGTAGCCCTCGTGCTCGATGCCGATGCTGCGCTCGTTGAACCGGCGGTTCCCGGCGTGGAAGGCCACGTCCAGCTCGCGGACCGTCTGGGCGACGTGCCCGTCCTTGCGCACGACGTAGTGCGCGGCGGCCTCGTGCAAGGGGTCGCGGAAGACGCGGAGGGCGTCGCCGTAGCCGCCCTGGACGACGTGGACGACGATGCGGTCCACGGCGTAGTCGTCCGGCCGCTCCGCGCGCCGCCAGTTCGCCGACGACGCGGCGACCCACTCGGCGCCCGGGTGATCGACGGCGCCGTCCGTCCGCGGCCTCTCCTTGCCGGAGGCCCGCCACCACCACCGCCTGACCTCGTCCCGGCCGGCGTACGCGGTGGCCGCCGCGGCCGCCGCGGCACCGGCGCCCCCGACGAGCACCTGCCGCCGCGACACCCTTCGCACCCGCTCCCCGCCCACGCCCACCCGCGCCCCCGCCTCCACCGCCGCACCCTTCGCCCCCGAAAACGCGTACGACCCCCGGTCGGTTCCGGCCACCGCCGAGCGGCCTCATGCCTGCCGGGCACCGCCGGACACGCCCGTCGTGGTGGTCCGCCGTCGCGGCGGGGGGAAAGAGGCCGGGCCGGCACGGTCTTTCCGCCGCGGCGGGCGAGGAGCGCCGGCTCGGCAGGCTCCTTCCGCCGCAGCGGCGAGAAACCGAAGCGGCGCGCCCCGGCGGTGCCGAGCGGCCTCGGGTGGGCCTGGCCCCGCCGGTCACGATCGTCGTGGTGGTCCGCCGTCGCGGCGGGGGGAAAGAGGCCGGGCCGGCACGGTCTTTCCGCCGCGGCGGGCGAGGAG
>NZ_JBPQTS010000021.1:0-58069 GCF_051386455.1 Streptomyces sp. URMC 124 | reverse complement strand
TCGCCGGTCAGCTGCATGCCGTCCCCGGAGTCACCCGCGAAACGGATGATCACCCTGTCCAGCCGGCGCACCTCCTTGGCCGGGGTGCCGGGCTCTGTGGTCGGCGTCGGGCCGGTGTGCCCCTCCGTGACGGACATCAGGACGTGCTCCAAGGTTGTGGCTGCTGCTGCGGGGGCGGGTGCCGTTCTGCCACTCCTTCAGATGCCGCTCGAGGATGACTCGAGCGGCACTCGAAGGCGGTGGGGTGGATTCCGCCGGGCCGTGGGTTCTCGGTCATGCGGTGCGTTCTCAGCGGTCGGGCTCGGCGGTCGGGCTCAGTGGTCGAGCAGGGGCTTCCACCACTCCGGGTGGTCGACGTACCAGCCGACGACGCGCTTGAGGCCTTCGTCGAGCGTCCACTGCGGCGCGTAGCCGAGCTCGGCGCGGATCTTGTCGTCGTTGATCGCGTAGCGGAAGTCGTGGCCCTTGCGGTCCGGGACGTGCCGGACCTTCGACCAGTCGTGGCCGGTGAGGTCGAGCAGCCGTTCGGTCATCTCGCGGTTGGTGAGGGCGGTGGCGCCGCCGATGTTGTACGTCTCGCCCGCGCGGCCGGCGGTGAGGACGAGCTGGATGGCGCGGCAGTGGTCGTCGACGTGCAGCCATTCGCGGACGTTGGTGCCCTCGCCGTAGAGGGGCACCTGCTGTCCTTGCAGGAGGCGGGTGACGAACTGCGGGATGAGCTTTTCGACGTGCTGGTGGGTGCCGTAGTTGTTGGAGCACCGGGTGATGCGCACGTTGAGCTTGTGGGTGCGGTGGTAGGCGCGGGCGAGGAGGTCGCTGCCGGCCTTGGAGGCGGAGTAGGGCGAGTTGGGGAGCAGGGGCGACTTCTCGGTCCACGTGCCGGTGGCGATGGAGCCGTAGACCTCGTCGGTCGACACGTGCACGACGTTGTCCACACCGGTGTACAGGCAGGCGTCGAGGACGCTCTGGGTGCCGAGCACGTTGCTGTGGACGAAGGCCACCGCGCCGTCGACGGAGCGGTCGACGTGGGATTCGGCCGCGAAGTGGACGACGGCGTCGTGGCCGGGGAGGAGCTGGCGCAGCAGGTCCTGGTTGCAGACGTCGCCGCGGACGAAGGTCAGCCGCGGGTCGTCCATCGGCAGGTTGTCCGTGTTGCCGGCGTAGGTGAGCTTGTCGATGACGGTGACGTGCGCGTCCTCGTAGCCGCGGTAGCCGCCGGAGAGCATGGTGCGGACGTAGTGCGAGCCGATGAAGCCGGCGCCGCCGGTGACGAGGACCTTCATGCCATGACCTCCGCGCGCGTGTGGTCGCCGATGATCAGCCGGCTGCCCGAGGCGGCCGTGTCGGGCGCCTGGACCTGTGCCCAGCGGCCGATGACGCAGCTCTGCAGGTCGCGGACGTTCTTGATGGCGGCTCCTTCGAGGATGATGGAGTCCTCGACGCCGGTGTCCGTGAGGACGCAGTCGCGTCCGACGGCGGTGTAGGGGCCGATGTTGCTGCCGGTGATGACGCTTCCGGCGCCGATCACGAGCGGGCCGGTGAGCTTGGAGCGCAGGACGCGGGCGCCCGGTCCGAGGACGACCGGCCCCTGCAGAATGCTTTCCGCATCGACGTCGGCGCCCTCGCGGTCGCCGGCGGTGCCGCCGAGGCGGTCGAGGATCTCCCGGTTGCACTCCAGCAGGTCGTCGATCTTGCCGGTGTCCTTCCAGTAGCCCTCGTACTCGCGGGCGGTGACGGTCCGGCCCTGGTCGACGAGGTGCTGGATGGCGTCGGTGATCTCCAGTTCGCCGCGGGCGCTGGGCTCGATGGCGCGCACGGCCTCGTGCACGGCGGCGGTGAAGAAGTACACGCCGATGACGGCGAGGTCGCTGCGCGGCGCGCTCGGCTTCTCCACGAGGGCGAGCACCTTGGAGTCGGCGTCGACCTCGGCCACGCCGTACTGGCGCGGGTCGGCGACCTTGGTCACCAGGACCTGGGCGTCGGGGCGGCGGGTCCGGAAGGCCTCGGCGGCCTCGGCGATGCCGTCGGCCAGGACGTTGTCCCCCAGGTACATCACGAAGTCGTCGTCGCCGAGGAAGTCCGCCGCGAGGGCCACGCAGTGCGCGAGTCCGAGCGGGGCCTCCTGGCGGATGTAGGTGAGGCGCAGCCCGAGCTGCGAGCCGTCGCCCACCGTGGCCTCGATCTGTGCAGCGTGGCCGCCGACGATGACGCCCACGTCCTCGATGCCGATGTCCCGCAGGTTTTCCAGGCAGTGCACCAGGACGGGCTTGTTCGCCACCGGGACCAGTTGTTTCGCCATCGAGTAGGTGAAGGGCCGCAGCCGCGTACCTTCGCCACCGGACAGGACCAGTGCTTTCATGGGTTCCCCAGAAATTCTCGCAAGGAGACAGGATCGGGGACAACGTGGTCGACCGCGCTCGACTCCGATTCGAGTCACCGTCGAACTAATGTTGACAACTTCTCTTCCCGTCGCGGTTGCCGATGTGGAGGAGCTGAGAGTCAATGACGCAGGAACCGCAGGCCGAGGCCCAGGCCCTGTCCCCGGACGAGGTCGGCGAGGTCTACGACGAGAAGGGCTGGCTCTGGGAGATCTTCATGGGCCAGAACCTGCACATCGGCTGGTGGGACGACGAGGACCCGGAGACCGACCCCAAGGACCGGCTCACGGACGTCCTCATCGGGCAGGTCGGGCTGAAGCCCGGGCAGCACCTCCTGGACGTCGGCTGCGGGCAGGGCCGCCCGGCGCTGCGGCTGGCGGAGGCCAGCGGTGGTGAGGTCACCGGCATCACGGTGAGTGCGGAGCAGGTCGCGGCCGGCACGGAGGCGGCGGCCGCGGCGGGCCTCGCCGAGCGGGTGCGGTTCGCGCTGGCGGACGTGTCGGAACTTCCCTACGCCGACGGTGAGTTCGACGCCGTGTGGGCCATGGAGTCGCTGATGTACCTCGGTGACCGGCCCGCGGCGCTGCGGGAGATCGCGCGGGTGCTGAGGCCCGGCGGCGTGTTCGTGCTGTCGGACTACGTCGAGTCGGTCGAGCTGGACGAGGAGTGGCGCAAGGTCCTGCTGGAGGGCTTCACCGTGGGCTCGCTGCCGACCGCGGACCAGTACGCCGAGATGATCGGCGCGGCGGGGCTGGCCGTCGAGCGGAACTACGACGCGACCGCCCACCTGCGGCGTTCCGCCGCGCGGATCGACCAGCTCGTGGCGGACAACTACGACAAGGTCGTGGAGAAGGGCGGGCTGCAGTTCGCCGAGGAGTTCAAGGAGATGATCGGCAAGGTCTCGAAGCTGGAGCGGGACATGCTCGGGTACTCCGTGATCACGGTGCGCAAGCCGCTGGTCTGAGGCGCGCCGTCCCCCGGAGACCCTCGCGGGGCCGGTCCGTCGAGCCGCCGTCGAGCAGGGTTCGAGGCCCGGTTCCAACGATGACCGCATGAAGATTCTCTTTGTTGCGGGAGGCACCTCCGGGGTGATCTTCGGCATCGTCCCGCTGGCCCAGGCCGCCCGCAACGCCGGGCACGAGGTCTTTATGGCCGCCCCCGAGAACATGATGGCGACCATCACGGGCGCCGGGATCCCCGGTGTCCCGGTCTCCGACGTGCCGATGATGGACCACCTCGTCGACCGGCGCGGCATCCGCGTGCCCATCCCCGAGGATCTTCACGAGCGCTACATCTTCAACGGGCGCACGTTCGGCCGCTACGCCGCCGCCTGCCTGGACGGCCTGCTGTCCCTGACGGCGGACTGGCGCCCGGACGTCGTCGTGGGCGGGGCGCTGGCCTTCGCCGCGCCGCTGATCGCCGGGCATCTGGGCGTGCCGTACGTGAAGCAGGCCATCGACATGGGCGAGCCGCGCACGATCGACCTCGCGGCCGCCGCCGAGCTGGGCCCGGAGCTGGAGCGGCTCGGCATGTACGAGATGCCGCGCACGGATCTGTTCGTCGACATCTGCCCGCCCAGCCTGCGGCCCGCCGACGCGCCGCCCGCGCAGATGATGCGCTACGTGCCCTTCGCCACCCAGATGCCGGTCGAGCCCTGGATGTACACCAAGGGCGACCGGCCCCGGGTGCTGGTGTCGGCCGGCAGCCGGGTCACCCCGGAGTCCGACTTCGACATCCTCAGCGGGCTGGTCGACAAGGTCGGCAAGCTGGACGTCGAGCTGCTGATCGCGACGCCCGAGGCGGTCGCGGAGAAGCTGCGGCCGCTGCCGGAGCACGTGCGGGCCGGCTGGATCCCGCTGCACCTGGTGGCCCCGACCTGCGACCTCGTCGTCCACCACGCGGGCGGCAACACGACGATGGGCTACCTCTCGTACGGCGTGCCCCAGGTGCTCGTGCCCTACCTGCCCTACTGCGTGGACTATTCGACGCGGCTCAGCGCGTACGGGGCCGCGACGATGATCGACCCGGCCGACGACAGCGCCGAGAACATCGCGCGCGTCTGCGCGGAGATGCTGGCCACCCCCTCCTACCGCGAGCGGGCCGCGGAGCTGGCCGCCGAGGTGGCCGCGCTGCCCACGTCCGCCGATGCGGTGCGGGCGATCGAGCGGCTCGCCGCCGCGGCCTGACACCCGTACGCCGCCGCGCGGATGCCACCCCGTGTGCCGTCCGCGCGCACCGCACCCGTACGCCCCCCACCGCCCGCACGTGTCCGCGCCACATCGACTCCCAGGGGTACTACCAAATGATCAATCTCTTCCAGCCGCAGGTCGGTGACGCGGAACTCGCGGCCGTGGCCGAGGTGTTCGACAGCAAGTGGCTCGGGCACGGGCCGCGCACGAAGGCCTTCGAGGCGGCGTTCGCCGAGCGCCTCGGGGTCGCCCCGGAGCACGTCCTGTTCGTCAACTCCGGTACGGCCGGGCTGTTCCTGGCGCTGGAGGTCCTCGACCTGGCCGAGGGCGACGAGGTCGTCATCCCGTCCATGAGCTTCCTCGCGGCCGCCAACGCCATCGTCTCCGTGGGGGCCACGCCCGTCTTCTGCGACGTCGACCCGCGCACGATGAACCCCACGTGGGAGCACATCGAGGCGGCGGTCACGGAGCGCACCAAGGCGGTCGTGGTGCTGCACTACGGCGGCCACCCCGGCGACGTCGTGGAGATCGCCGAGCGCTGCCGCGAGCGGGGCCTCGCCCTGGTCGAGGACTCCGCCTGCTCGGTGGACTCCCGCGTGGACGGCCGCGCGGCGGGCTCCTTCGGCGACCTCGCCATGTGGAGCTTCGACGCCGCGAAGGTGCTGGTCACGGGCGACGGCGGGATGCTCTACGTGCGCGACGCCGAGCGCGCGCAGCGGGCCCGCCGGCTCGCGTACCACGGGCTCGTGCAGGCCACCGGCCTCGCCTACGCCAAGGTCTCGCACCGCTGGTGGGAGCTGGAGGTGCCGGAGGTCGGCCGGCGCGTGATCGGCAACGACCTGACGGCCGCGATCGGACTCGTGCAGCTCGGCCGGCTGCCGGAGTTCACCGGCCGGCGCAAGGAGATCGTCGCGCTGTACGACCGCGAACTCGCGGGCGTCGAGGGCCTGAAGACGCCCCCGCCGCTGCCGGCCGGGCACGAGTCCTCGCACTACTTCTACTGGGTGCAGATGGACGCGCGGATCCGCGACCAGGTCGCCTCCGACCTGCTGGCCGCCGACATCTACACGACCTTCCGCTACGCCCCGCTGCACAAGGTGCCCACCTACGGGTCCGACGCCGAACTGCCCGGCACCGAGCAGGCGTCCGGCGAGACCCTGTGCCTGCCGATCCACCCGGGCCTCGGCGACGCGGACGTGCTCACCGTGGCGGCCGAGCTGCGCAAGGCGATCGAGACCCGCACCCGCGACCTGGCCCCGGAGACGGCCGGCGCCCCGGCCGCGGGCTGACCGGAACGGGAGACCCACGTCATGCGACTGCTGTTCATGTCCCCGCTGGCCAAGAGCCTGCACGAGACGACCATCGGGCTCGATCTCGCGGAGCAGCTGGGGGACGCCGGCGTCGTCAGCCACTTCGTGATCGACGCGGACAACGAGGACCAGCTCAAGACCGCCGGACACCCGTACACCGTGATCACGCCCGCCATGGGCGGCCGGGTCCGCGAGGAGGTCGGGCGGGTCGTCAGGGAGTTCCGGCCGGACGCCGTCGTGCTGGCCGACTACCTGGCGCACTGGCTGACGCACCTGGTCAGCTACGAGACCGACCCCTGGTACGTCCAGGAGTTCGGCGTGCCGGTGATCCCCCTCGACCTGCACGACCTGACGAACACCACGCGGGAGCTGGAGGTGCTGGGGAAGACCGTCGTCGCCGACGGGAACATCCTCGACATGCCGGTGCACCTGCACCCGGTGCCGATGGGCCGCCCGGAGGCCCGGGCCGGCGGGCAGGGCCTGCCCTACCGCGCCAACCGGAGCATCGCGCCGCTGACGGACGCGGCGAGGGAGGAGGTGCGCCGGTCGCTGGGGCTCGGCGGGGCGGAGAAGCTGCTGATGTTCCCGACCCTGCCGTGGCAGGAGACCATGCAGACGCGGGCCGGGCCCCGCACGCGCGAGCTGGCCGTCCGCGTGCCGCGGCTGATCGGCCACTACCTGCGGCAGCTCCCGGACGACACCCGCTTCGTCGTCGCCGGTCCGTACCTGGACGGGCTGGGGCTGCCGCCCGAGCGCGTGCACGTGGAGGCCTCGTACACCGCGCAGCGCTACCACGCCCTGCTCGGCGCCTCGGACGCCGTGATGTCGGCGTTCCTGCCGTCCTACGCGCTGGAGCGGGCCGTCCTCGCCGACGTGCCGGGGATGTTCGCCCTCAACTCCCGCGCCCTCGGGGAAGCGGCGGGCGACGGCGGGCGGACCGGGGCCCCGGACGGGCTCTCGCCCGCGGTCCGGGCGTGGCTCGCGGACTTCCCCGGCGCCGTCCCCTCGTTCCACATGTGGCCCCTGAGCTGGGACAAGGTGGTCGGGCCGCTGCTGGAGGACAACCCGTTCGCCGACACCGCCGTACGGACCGAGCTGTTCGACGAGCAGGGCGTCGTCGAGGCGCTGACGGGCATCCTCCACGACCCGCTGGTGCGCGCCCGGCTGGCGGAGGCGCGCGCCGCCTACCGGGACGGCATCGACCGGCTCCCGGCGACCACCGAGGTCTTCGCCACCGCCGCGCGGCGCGTGGGCCTGACGCTCTGAGCCCTTCGGCCCTGAGCGCCCTTCGACCCCGAGCGCCCTTCGACCCCTGAGCCTCCTTCGAGCGGCGCTCTAACCCGGTGCCGAATGCTGAAGAAACCGCACATCATGAGGAGGGCTGCCGTGTTCCGGCAGACAAGCGAGTTCCACGACTGGTTCGCCGAACAGCGCGCGGCCCAGCACCACCGCGTGACGCCCGCCCCGCTGCGCGAGCTCGACGGCTGGTCCTTCGAGCCGGGGACCGGCGACATCCGGCACCGCAGCGGGCGGTTCTTCAGCATCGAGGGCATCGCGGCGGAGACCGACAACCGGGAGGTCGCCGCCTGGTCGCAGCCGATCATCGTGCAGCCGGAGTCCGGGATCCTGGGCATCCTGGTGAAGGAGTTCGCCGGCGTCCCGCACTTCCTGCTCCAGGTGAAGATGGAGCCGGGGAACATCAACATCCTGCAGCTCTCCCCGACCGTGCAGGCGACGCGGAGCAACTTCACCCGGGTGCACCAGGGCAACGCCGTCCCGTACCTGGAGCACTTCCTGGCGCCGCGCACCGGCCGGGTGGTCTTCGACGCGCTGCAGTCGGAGCAGGGGTCGTGGTTCCTCGGCAAGCGCAACCGCAACATGATCATCGAGGTGGACGGGGACGTCCCCGTCCGCGACGGCTTCTGCTGGCTCACGCTCGACCAGATCGGTGAGCTGCTGAACGTCGAGAACCTCGTCAACATGGACACCCGCACCGTGCTGTCGGGCCTGCCCGACGGCTGGGCCGTGCAGGGCCGCACGACCGGAGCCGAGGGCCGGGCCCTGCACGGAACGGCCGAGCTGCTGAGCTGGTTCACCGAGGCCAAGGCCTCGCACCGGCTCGACCGCCGCCGCATCCCGCTGGCGGAGGTCGGCGGCTGGGCCGAGGCGGACGGGGCCGTGGTGCACGAGAGCGGCCGCTTCTTCAAGGTCATCGGCGTGGACGTCGAGGCCCAGGGGCGCGAGGTCTCCCGCTGGTCGCAGCCCATGATCGCGCCGGTGGGCCGGGGCGTGATCGCCTTCCTCACCCGGCGCATCGAGGGCACGCTCCACCTGCTGGTGAAGGCCCGCACCGAGGCGGGCAGCTTCGACGTCCTCGAAATGGGCCCCACCGTGCAGTGCACGCCCGCCAACTACGAGGGGCTGCCCGCCGGGAGCCGTCCGCGGTTCCTGGACGAGGTGCTCTCGGCGCCGCCCGGGCGGATCCTGCTGGACGTCGTCCACTCCGAGGAGGGCGGCCGTTTCTACCACGCGGAGAACCGCTACCTCGCGGTCGAGGCACCCGAGGACTTCCCGCTCGACGCCGGCCCGGACCACATCTGGATGACCCCCCACCAGCTCGGGGCGATGATCCGCCACGCGAACCACGTGAACGTCGAGGCCCGCAACCTCCTGGCCTGCCTGCGGTTCCTGCGGTGAGCGCCGCGAAGCGCGCCCCGAGGGCCGCGCCCGTGCGCCTCGGGCTCCTGGGCTGCGCCGACATCGCCCTGCGCCGGATGCTGCCCGCCGTGGAGCGGACGGAGGGCATCGTGCTCACGGCCGTGGCCGCCCGCGACGCCGCCCGGGCCGAGCGGGTCGCCCAGCAGTACGGGGCCGAAGCCGCCGCGGGCTACGCGGAGCTGCTGGAGCGCGACGACGTCGACGCCGTCTACGTACCGCTGCCCTCGTCGCTGCACGCCGAGTGGACCGAGCGCGCGCTGCTCGGCGGGAAGCACGTCCTGGCCGAGAAGCCGATGACCCTGGACGCCGGGGAGACGGCGCGGCTCGTGGAGCTGGCCCGCTCCCGCGGGCTGGTGCTCATGGAGAACTTCATGTTCGTCCACCACCCGCAGCACCGGCGCGTGCGGCAGCTGCTGGACGAGGGCGCGATCGGCGAACTCCGCACCCTGCACGCCGCGTTTACGATCCCGCCGCGGCCCGACGGCGACATCCGCTACCGGGCCGACCTGGGCGGCGGCGCGCTCTTCGACGTCGGCGTCTACCCGCTGCGGGCCGCCCAGCTGCTGCTCGGGCCCGGCCTGGAGGTGGCCGGCGCGGACCTGCGCACCGACCCGGAGCGGGGCGTGGACGTCGCGGGCAGCGTGCTGCTGGCGCGGCCCGACGGGGTGACCGCCCACCTCACGTTCGGCATGGAACACCACTACACGTCGCGTTACGAAGTGCTCGGCAGTGCCGGCCGGCTCCGCCTCGACCACGCCTTCACGACCCCGGCCGGCCACCGCCCGGTGATCGCGATCGAGCGGCAGGGCGGCGCCGAGGAGCTGGAGCTGGAGGCGTTCGACCAGGTCACGGCCGCGGTCCGAGCGTGGGTGACGAGCATCGGATCCGGCGCCGGGACGACGACCGGCGAGGCGACCGTCCGCCACGCGCAGCTGGTCGCCGACGTCCACCGGGCGGGGCAGGTGCGCGGAGGCCGGGCCGGCACCGCCCGACGACTCGCTGAGTACGCCGTAGGAGGCGAAGAGAAATGAACGAAGCCAAGGCCCGCATTCTGGAGCAGGTCCGTGCGTACCACGGCACGGACGAGAAGGAGTTCGTCCCCGGGGAGACCGGCGTGTGGCCGGCCGGTGCCGTCTTCGACGCCGACGACCGCGTGGCGCTGGTCGAGGCCGCGCTGGACATGCGCATCGCGGCCGGTGTCAGCTCCCGCCGCTTCGAGCGCCAGTTCGCCAAGTACTTCAAGCTGCGCAAGGCCCACCTGACCAACTCGGGATCCTCGGCCAACCTCCTCGCGCTGTCCGCCTTCACCTCCCCGCAGCTGGAGGACCGGCGGCTGCAGCCCGGCGACGAGGTGATCACCGTGGCGGCGGGCTTCCCGACCACCGTCAACCCGATCATCCAGAACGGCCTCGTGCCCGTCTTCATCGACGTCGAGCTCGGCACGTACAACACGACGCCGGAGCGCATCGCCGAGGCCATCGGCCCGCGCACCAAGGCGATCATGATCGCCCACTCGCTGGGCAACCCCTTCGCCGTCGAGGAGGTCGCGAAGCTCGCCGAGGAGCACGACCTCTTCCTCATCGAGGACAACTGCGACGCCGTCGGCTCCCTCTACCGCGGCAAGCCCACCGGCACCTTCGGCGACATCGCCACCACCAGCTTCTATCCCGCGCACCACCTGGCGATGGGCGAGGGCGGCTGCGTGCTGACCGACAACCTCGCGCTCGCCCGCATCGTGGAGTCGATGCGCGACTGGGGCCGGGACTGCTGGTGCGAGCCGGGCGAGGACAACCGCTGCTTCAAGCGGTTCGACTACCAGATGGGCGACCTGCCGCACGGCTACGACCACAAGTACATCTTCTCCCACGTGGGTTACAACCTGAAGGCGACCGACCTGCAGGCCGCCCTCGGCCTCAGCCAGCTCTCCAAGATCGACGCGTTCGGCGAGGCCCGGCGCGCCAACTGGAAGCGGCTGCGCGAGGGCCTGGACGGGGTGCCGGGGCTGCTCCTGCCGGAGGCCACGCCCGACAGCGACCCCAGCTGGTTCGGCTTCGCCCTCACCGTGCGCCCCGAGGCGCGCTACACCCGCAAGGACCTGGTGGCGTTCCTGGAGGGCCGGAAGATCGGCACCCGCCGCTTCTTCGCCGGCAACCTCACCCGCCACCCCGCCTACCTGGACCGCCCGCGCCGGATCAGCGGCTCGCTCGCCAACAGCGACCTCGTCGCCGAGCACACCTTCTGGATCGGCGTCTACCCCGGCCTCACCCCCGAGATGGTCGACTACTCCGCCGAGTCCATCCGGGACTTCGCGGCGAAGAACTCCTGACGCCGGCCGAGGAGTTCCGCCGCGCGCCGGCCCCTCCCGGCGCCTCCGCACCGCCACTCACCGCACCACCGCACACCCACAGGAGCCTCACGATGACCAGGGAAGCAGACGCAGCAGCACCCACCCTGCTGGAGGCCGCCGTGGCGGCCGCCCCGCTCGCCGCCGCGCACGCCGCGGACGCGGAGGCGGACCGCCGGCTCTCCCGGCCCGTCGTGGACGCCATCGTGGCCGCCGGATTCGCCGGCCACTTCGCGCCGGCGGCGCTCGGCGGTGGGGCCGGGTCCTTCGCCGAGCTCCTCGACGCCTCCGCGGCGCTCGGCGAGGGCTGCGCCTCCGCGGCCTGGTTCGCTTCCGTGATCGCCAGCGCCGGGCGGCTGACCGCCTACCTGCCGCGGGAGGGCCGCGAGGGCGTGTGGGCGAAGGGGCCGCAGACCGTGGTCGTCGCTGGGCTCGTGCCCTCGGGCAGCGCCGAGCGGGCCCCCGGCGGCGGCTGGCGCGTCACCGGCTCCTGGAACTACGTCAGCGCCGTCGACTTCTCCGACTGGACGCTCGTCGCCGCCCGCACCGGCGAGGAGGGCACCGGCGTCCGCGTCCTCGCCGTGCCCCGCACCGACTACGCCGTCAGCGAGACGTGGCACGTCATCGGCATGCGCGGGACCGGCAGCAACACCGTCGTGCTCGACGAGGTGCTCGTGCCCGACGCGTACACCGTCCCGCTCGACGTCCTGCTCAAGGGGCTCGCGCCCGACGCGGAGGCGGACTGCCACCGCGTGCCGATGAAGGCCGCCAACGGCGTCACCCTCGGCGGGCCCCTGCTCGGCGCGACCCGGGGCGCGCTGCGCCGCTGGCGCGAGCTCGTCGCCGCCAAGCTGGCCGCCCCCGCGGGCGCCATCTCGGGGGGCTCCGACCACGGCACCTTCGAACAGCTCCTGGCCCGTGCCGAGGGCGAGACCGACGCGGCCGGGCTGCTGCTGGAGCGCGTCGCCCGCACCACCGACACCGGCGCCGTCGACGCGCTCGCCACCGCCCGCAACGGGCGGGACTGCGCACTCGCCGCGGAGATGCTCGCGACGGTCTGCGACCGGCTGCTGCGCTCGGCCGGCACCCGTGCGCAGGCCGAGGGCGAGGAGCTGCAGCGGCGCTGGCGGGACGTGAACTGCGGCGCGGGCCACAGCGGTCTGCAGTTCCCGACGGCGGCAGGCGCGTACGCCCGGCTGCTGAACGCCTCCGCCTGAAGCCCGGCGGCCGCCCCTGGGCGAAAGCGCCGGACGGACCCGTAACGGGCCGTCCGGCGCTTGGTGTTCGTGGGGGGGTCAGGTGCCCGCGGTCACCAGGCGGCGCTGGTGCTGCGCGGGCACCGTGTCCGCCGGGTTGAGCACGTCCAGCTGCAGCCGCTGCAGCTCGGGGGACGGCTCCAGGCCCAGCTCGTCGTTGAGGATCCGGCGCAGGCTCTGGTACGCCTGCAGGGCCTCGGCGCGCCGCCCGGAGTGGCTGAGGGCGGAGATCAGCTGGCCGTGGAACCATTCGTTGAGCGGGTAGTCGTTGACGAGCGCGCGCAGCAGCGGGATGGACTCCCGCTGCCGGCCGAGCTGCAGCTCCGCCTCGATGCGCAGCTCCAGGGCCCGGATGCGCAGTTCGTTGAGGTGCACGATGCGGCCGGTGAGGACGTCGCCCGCGGGGATGTTGGAGAGCGCGGGGCCGCGCCACAGGTCCAGCGCCTGCTCCAGGCGCTGGACGGCGGCCTCGGGCCTGCCGTTCTCCAGGGCCGTCTTCCCCTGCAGCACGAGGCGTTCGAAGATCTTGATGTCGACCTCGTGGTCCTCCACGCGGATGAGGTAGCCGGGCGGCTGGGTGATCAGCAGGGCCCGCTCGGCGGGCACCAGCCGCTCGGCTATGAACATCTTGCGCGCGTGGTAGATGTACGTCTGCAACGTGGTCAGGGCGCTGCGCGGCGGCGACTCCCCCCACAGCTCCTGGATCAGCGATTCCGAGGTGACGATCTCGTTGGGCCGGGTCAGGAGCAGGGCGAGTGTCTGACAGACCTTCGGCGTGCTGGGCAGGTGGGGTGGTCGCCCGTCTTCGGTGATGATCTCGAACGGGCCGATGAGGTTGAATCGCACTGCACACACTCCTGTACCGGGTGCAAAGATCCCTGTGCCGCGTTGAGCAGGATTGCTGACAACGTAGGTGTCTGCCGCACAAAACCCCCACTCCGGGGCGGTGAGAGTGTCAGGCTACCGACCGGTAGGTTTTCTTTTTTACGAGCCCCGTCACGTCCGGTTCATACGTGTGTCACGCGTGGCACGCGGGCAGTCCGCCGTGGTACTCGACCATCTCGGAGAAGAGCAGGCCGACGTCCAGCGGACGGCCGGGAGGCGCCCCCTTCTCCTCCGCGTACGCGCGGTGCAGGTTGGGCACCAGGCGCTCGGAGTCGAGCAGCCCGGCGTACTCCCCGAGATCCGCCTCGCGCGCGGCCTCCAGCGGGCCGATCCCCGCCGCGAGACCCTCTCGGGCGATCTCCTGCACGCGCCGCAGGTACCCCTCCGTCACGTCGAGCAACTCCGGTCCGCCCACGGGGCCGTGGCCCGCGACGACCGTCACCGGGTCGAGCGCGCGCAGCTGCTCGGTGACGGCCAGCGAGCCGGAGACCGAGCCCATCAGGCAGAACGGCGTGGCCCCCGACATCACCAGGTCGCCGGTGAACAGGACCCGCTGCTGGGGCAGCCAGACGACCGTGTCGTTGGTCGTGTGCGCGATGCCCGGGTGCAGCAGCTCGGCCGTGACGTCCCCGATGTGCAGGGTCAGCCGGTCGCGGAAGGTGAGGGTGGGCAGCTCCACCGAGACGTCGCCCCAGCACACCTCGGGCCACAGGCCCGTCAGGTGCAGGCCGACGTCCGCCATCTCGGTCCGGGTGCGCTCATGGGAGACGATCACGGCGTCGTCGGCGAAGAGGTAGTTGCCGAAGGTGTGGTCGCCGTGGGAGTGGGTGTTGACGACGAACTGCGGGGGTCGCGCCGTGAGGGGGGCGACGGCCTCCTTCAGGGCGCGTGCGCGTGCCTCCGTCGCGGCCGTGTCGACGAGGGCGGAACGGTTGCCGGCGACGATGAGGCCGGCGTTGTTCAGGCACCAGCCGCCGTCGGGCTGGACGTAGGCGTGGACGTTCTCCGCCACCTCTTGGAGGCGGGGGGTGGCTTGGGTGTTCACCGGGTGTTCTCCGCGGGTCGGGGAAGGGGCTCGATCACTGTGGCGAGCGGGAATCGAGTGCGGGTCGAGGAGGCGCGGCCGGTCCCCCGCGGGGGCGTGCGGACAGCACCGCCGCTGCCAGGCCCGCGTCCAGCACCGTCCCCGCCGTCGGCCTCCTCGCCGTGCCGAAGACCGCCGGGGCCACCGCCGCGCTGACGGTGTAGCCCGCGGGCAGCGTGTGGGACTCCAGGTGCCAGTCGCCGTCGTCGGCCGGGGAGCCGTCCGAGCGCAGCAGCCGGGCCGTGGCGCCGGAGGCGGCCGGGATCGTGAAGCCGAAGGAGGTGAAGGGCAGCCGCAGGCCCAGCCCCAGGGCCTTGCTGTAGGCCTCCTTGAGGGTCCACAGCCGGATCATGGACGCGTTGCGGTCCTCCTCCGGCAGCCAGCCCAGCGCGGCCCGCTCGTAGGCGGTGAAGGACTCCTCGGCCAGGCCCGTGCCGTGGATCGGGCGGGCCGAGGACTCCACGTCGACGCCGATCGGGCCGACGTGGCTGAGTCCCACGGCGAGGATGTCCCCCGTGTGGCTCAGGCTCACCTCCAGCTGGCCGCAACCGCGCAGGTAGGGCCTGCCGTTGGGGTTGCGGGCGAGCTCCAGGTCGCCCGGGTCGGCGTCCAGGACGGCGCCCGCCGCGTGCTTCAGCAGCAGCCGGGAGGCGGCGAAGCGCCGCCGCGTCCGCTCCTGGCGGATGCCGGCGTGGCGCTCGGCCTCCTGCCCGAGCAGCCTGCGGAGTTCGCCGTCCGGCAGGCCGTGGTCTCCCCAGTCGGCCATCAGCCCGTAGACCAGGGCGAAGCCCCGCTCCTCCATGGCGGCGTCCGCCGCGGTCCACGGGCCGTCCGGGGCCGTGATGCGGACCGGCGCCGAACCGGCCAGCCCCCGGGTGCCGGATGTGGCCATGTGATCTCCCTTGGTGCGATGGCCGGCTGCCGTTTGCCGGACGTGCGGCGGGCGCTATGCGGTCGGCCCGCCACCCAGCGGCACGTCGTACAGGTCGAGGCTGCGGCCCTGGGTGCAGCGCTCGACCACGGCCGCGAGGAGCGCCTCGCCGCGTCTGCCGTCGGCGGCGGGCTCGGGCAGGCCGAGGCGGAACTGGACCCTGCCGAGCGCCGCGATCAGCCAGGCGGGGTCGGACAGGAAGCCCGGCTGCCGCTCGCGGTCGCCGTACAGCCACACGCCCAGGCAGGCGGCCGCCGCCGCGAGGAGGGTGTAGCGCTCGGCGAGGGCGTAGCCGTGCGGGGTGGCCAGGGCGGCGAGGTCCTGCTTGGGCAGGGCGCGGCACTTGGCGCCGAGCGCCCGCAGCGCGGCGGCCAGCGCCCGCACCTGGGAGCGCAGCACCTCCCCGTCCGGGCCGGTGACGGGGAGGGCGTCCAGGGTCTCCTCGGCGTGCGGCAGCACCGCCATCAGCGTGTCCCCGCCGGCGGCGAGGTCGAGCCGGGAGGGGTCGAGCGGGGGCAGGGGCGCGGCGGCGGAGAACAGGGCGGCCGGTGGCGCGGCGGCGGTCCACGACGTACGGGCCAGGAAGGGCAGTTGCGGGACCAGGGTCGCCAGGGCCGCGGCGGCGCCGATCGGTCCCGGCGGGATCTCCGACAGGTCGCGCAGGTGTTTGCGGAACGTGCCGAAGCCGCCTTCCTCCTGCAGGGCGCGCGGCCCCAGGACGGCCGCGAGGTCGCCCGTGCTCTGCTGCAGCATGCGCACCACCAGGCACATGGCGGCCGCCGTCCACACGCTGGACTCCTCCGGCAGGAGGTGCAGCGAGCGGATCGTGGCCAGCAGCAGGCAGTCGCACACCAGGGCGTCCGCGAACGAGGACGTGATCGCACGCCGCGCGTACCGCGAGGTCAGCGGGCGCACCCCCGGCGTGCGCTCCAGCACCGCCGCGACCACCGAGCGCAGCGCGGTGTCGGCGCACCCGACCGCCATCGACGGCACGAGCGGCCTGCTGACCTGCAGGGATCGCAGGGCGACCGCCGTCCCGTCACCGGGCGCGCCGAGCACGCTGCCCTCGGGGACGGGCCACCGGTCGAACTCCAGCAGGCCCGCGGGCAGCCGGCGCACCGCGGCGGCGTCGTACGGGGAGAGCAGCCGCACGGCGTCCGGCGGCAGGTCGGCGCGGTCCAGGAGCAGCGCCGAGTGGGCGCCGTCGCCGTCCGCGTGCCGGGCCAGCAGGACGAAGCCGGCGGCCAGGGGCGCGTTGGCGATCAGCGGGGTGCGCCCGTCCAGCAGCCCGCCGCCCCGCGGCCCGGGGGTGAGGGTGAGGTCGCCGCTGCTGAACTCGTTGCCGTAGGACATGTTCTGGAACGCGACGGCGAGCCGCCCGCCGTCCAGGAGCAGCCGGGCCGTGCGGGCCTGCTGTTCCGGGGTGCCGTGGCACCAGGCGAACACGGCGGAGACCAGGGAGACCGATCCGTGCCCGCGCCCCAGGGCGAAGTCGCGCCGGAACACCGCGCGCAGCAGCTGCGTCGCGGTGTCCAGGCGGGTCAGACGCCCGCCGAGGGGTTGCGGGACGATCTCCTGCCGCAGGCCGAAGGCGTCCAGCAGGGGCTCGCCGCCCAGCGGCAGCTCGCCGCGGCGGTCGGCGGCCAGGACGGCGGCGTGACCGAGCGGGTTGCCCGGGTCGCGGGGGTCGCCCAAAAGGCGCTCCAGCGCGGTCACCCGGTCGGCGGGCGCACCGGGTCCGGCTGTGGGGGCGATGTCAGAAGACCTGGTCATGGGTGATCAGGCGGGACTTCAGCTGCACCTCGCCCCCGTTCACCACCAGCGTGTCGTGCACCGTGCAGCTCGGGTTGATCTCGGGCTTGCCGCCGGGGCGGACAGTCACCACGAGGGCGTACACCGTCGACTTGACGGTCCCGTCGTCCTGCGGGTCCAGGGCGATCTGGTTGAACCAGTGGCGGCGGGTGACCGGGTCGCCGTCGAACTTCTTGTGGAAGTTCACGAGCTCCTCGACGATGCCGGGGCGGCCGACGGCGGGCTCGGCGCCCGGCGAGTGCTGGAAGACGCCGTCCTCGGTGAACGTCGCCGCGTACTCCTCGAAGCGCCGGGCGTCGAGGTGGTGCATCTGGTGGGCGTAGAAGTGCTGGACCTGGGAGTGGAGCTCCGTCAGGGACTGCGTGGTGGCGGTCATGGTGCCTCCGGGAAGGAAGAAGAGAAGAAGAAAAGGGGGAGGGGGAAGGGATCAGCCGGCCTGCGCGGCGGCGCGCTCCTCGGCGTACGTCGCGGCGTGCGCCATGGTGGCGAGGCTGTTGCGGCCGAGGGCCTCGCGGAGGTACTGACGGGCGTCGGCGAGGGTGGCGTCCGCGCCCAGGACCTCGGTGACCGCCCCGGGGTTGACCGCCACCGTGTGCCGGGCGGTGGCGACGGCGCCGCCGCCGGGCTTGTCCGCGAAGTGCCACAGGCCGCTGTGGCCGAGCAGCAGCTTCGGCATGACGTGCTGCTTGTAGGCGATCCACTCCGGGCCGCGGCAGATGCGGGTGGAGCGGGTGGTGTGGGCCGAGCCGTCGGCGGTGACCGTGTCCATCTCCAGGTCCTGGATGCCGGGGACGTCCTCGGTCAGCCGGGCCTGCCGGACGTGCGGGAGGCGCTCCGCCCACAGGTCGGCGCGGTTGACGAAGTCGAAGGCGTCGGCGGCCGAACCCGTCAGCTCGACGGTGTCGGTGAAGGAGAACACCACGTCGGAGGCGGGGCCGCCGTACTCGGCGATCCGCGCCAGCGCCGCCAGCTCCTCGGGGCTGTTGCGGTCCAGCGCCGCGTTGACCGCCGCGACCGTCTCCGGCGCGTCGCCGACGGCCGTGAAGTCGTGGAGCAGCACCACGCGGGTGCCGCCGCCCGGCAGCGCCTCGAAGATCCACTCACCGCCCATGGAGGCGATGGGGGCCTGGCTGCGCTCCTGCCGGAAGGTCACGCGCCGCGCCTCGGGGTCGAGGGTGCGCCGGGAGGTCCAGGTGCTGACCTTGCCGCCCACTGTGGCCCAGATCTCGAAGCGCTCCGTCCGCTCGCCGCGCTCCAGGTGGTGGACGTGGACGCTCGGCCCGAAGATGGCGGGCCAGGTCGTGACGTCCGCGACCAGGCCGTAGAGCACCTCCGGGGGCGCGGAAACATCCAGGGTGTGCTCGGTGTGGTGCCGGCGCGGTTCCGTCATGTCGTTCGTCTCCTCGGTGCGTACGGGGCCGGGTCCGGGCACGTGGTTCTCCCGTGCCCGGACCCGGGTGCGTGCTGCGGGGCCGCTCGGTGCGGTGGGGTGCGCGGCGCGTCAGGCGGCGGCGGCCTCGGTGACCAGGCCGTTGACCAGGTCGATGAGGGCCCGCGGCGTCTCGACCTCGACCAGCTCGTCGTCCGGGACGACGACGCCGAACTCCTGCTTGATCTGGGCGGCGCTCTCCATCAGGGCGAGCGAGTCGTAACCCAGTTCGTCGAAGGGGCGGTCGGAGATGTCGCCGGTGATGTCGATGCTGTCGTCGACGCCGGCGCACTCGACGAGGATGCGGCGGACGTCGTCAACGGTCATGTGGGCCATGGGGATTACTCCAGGTGGGTAGAGGTGTGCGCGTACGGCCGGAGCCGCCCGCGGGGCTAGGCGCGGACGACGACGGCCGAGTTGAACCCGTGCCGGCCGCGCGCGAGCACCAGGGCGGTGCGGACCCGCTGGTCGCGGGGTGCGCCCTGGACCAGGTCGAGGCCGTAGCCCTCGGGCACCGGGGCGCCCGTGGGGGTCGGGGGGATCACGCCGTCGCGGATCGACAGCAGGGCCGTCGCGACGTCCAGCGGGCCGCCGCCGGAGTAGAGCCGGCCGGTGAGGGCCTTCGGGGCGGTGACGGGCACGGCTCCGGCGCCGAACAGGCCGCTGATGGCCGCGGCCTCCGCCGCGTCCAGCTCGGGCACGCCGGCGCCGTCGGCGAAGACCACGTCGATGTCGCCGGGCGCGAGGCCCGCGTCGGCCAGGGCGGCCTCGGCGGCGCGGCGCAGGGCCGGGGGACGGCCGGTGCCGGGCGCCGGGTCGAAGGTCGCGGCGTAGCCCGCGAGTTCGCCGTAGACGTGCTGCACGCCGCGCGCGCGGGCGCTCGCCTCGTCCTCGGCGACGAGGATCGCGCCGCCCTCGCCGGGGACGTAGCCCGAGGCGTCGGCGCTGAAGGGCAGGTAGGCGCGGGCGGGGTCGGTGGCGGTGGTGACGCGGCCGCCGGCCAGCTGGGAGACGTAGCCCCACGGGTCGAGGGCGGAGTCGACGCCGCCCGCCACCACGAGCGGGGTGCCGCGGCGGATCGTGCGCCGGGCGTGGCCGAGCGCGTCCAGGCCGCCGGCCTGCTCGCCGACAAGGGCCGCGCTCGGTCCGCGCAGCTTGTGGCGGATGGAGATCTGGCCGGTGTTGACCGCGTAGAACCAGGCGAAGGACTCGTAGACGCTGACGAAGTCCGGGCCCTTGCTCCACAGCTTGTCGAACTCGCGGTGGGTGAAGTCGAAGCCGCCCATCGCGTTGGAGGTGACGACGCCCATGTCGTAGTCCGGCAGGGTGTCGGGCGAGACGTCGGCGTCGGTGAGGGCCCAGTCGGCGGCGACGAGCGCGAGCCGCGTCGAGGGGTCGGTCTGCGGGAGCAGCCGGCTGTTGAGGTGCTCGGCGGCGTCGAAGTCGTCGATCTGGCCGGCGAGGGAGGCGGCGTAGCGGGAGGCGTCGAAGCGGGTGACGGGGCCGATGCCGGTGTGGCCCGCGAGCACCGCCTTCCAGTAGGCGTCGGTGCCCAGGCCGTTGGGGGCGGTGACGCCGATGCCGGTGATCACGGTCCGGCTGTTCGGAGCGTCCTTGCTGGTCATGCCTTCACTCCTTCCGGGGCGCGCAGGATCATCGCGCTCTGGAAACCGCCGAAGCCGCTGCCGACGGTGAGGACGGAGTCCACCCGCTGCTCGCGCGCCGTCAGCGGGACGTAGTCGAGGTCGCACTCGGGGTCGGGCGTGTGCAGGTTGGCCGTCGGCGGTACGACGTCGTGCTTGATGGCCAGGGCGCAGGCCGCGATCTCGATGGAGCCGATGGCGCCGAGGGAGTGGCCGACCATCGACTTGATGGAGCTGACCGGAACGTCGTAGGCGTGCTGCCCGAGCGCGATCTTGAACGCGGCCGTCTCGTGGCGGTCGTTCTGCTTGGTCCCGGAGCCGTGCGCGTTGACGTAGTCCACGACGGTGGGGTCGATGCGCGACTCGTCGAGCGCGGCGCGGATCGCCTCCGCCATCTCCCGGCCGTCCTTCTTCAGGCCGGTCATGTGGTACGCGTTGCAGCGCGTGGCGTAGCCGGTGACCTCGGCGTAGATCTGCGCGCCGCGGGCCTTGGCGGCCTCGTACTCCTCCAGGACGAACATGGCGCTGCCCTCGGCGAGGACGAAGCCGTTGCGGGAGGCGTCGAACGGCCGGGAGGCGTGCTCGGGGTCGTCGTTGCGCGTGGTGGTGGCCTTGATGGCGTCGAAGCAGGCCAGCACGATCGGGGAGATCGGGGTGTCCGACGCGCCGGCGATCATCACGTCGGCGGAGCCCTCGCGGATGAGCTGGACGCCGTAGCCCACGGCGTCGAGGCCGGAGGTGCAGCCGTCGGAGACCATGGTCACGGGGCCCTCGGCGCCCGCGGCCCAGGCGACCTCGGCGGGCATCACGCCCGGGCTGAGGTAGTCGAACATGTGCGGCGACAGGTAGTCGGGGTCGACCAGCCACTCGCGGCCCTTGTCGGCCATCACGAGGTACTCGTTCTCCAGGCTGGTCGCGGAGGCGACGGCGCTGCCGAGGCTCACGCCCACGCGGTGCGGGTCGACGCCGGCGAACTCCAGCCCGCTGTCGGCCACGGCCTCGCGGGTGCAGGCGACGGCGAACTGGGTCGCCCGGTCCATCCTGCGGATCTCGCGCGGGGAGAAGCCCTCGGCCTCGGGGAAGAAGTCGGCCTCGGCCGCCACCTGGGACCGGAAGGCAGCCGCGTCGAAGAACGAGATCCGCCGGGTGGCGGTGCGGCCCGCGGTGAGCAGGTCCCAGAACTCCTTGGTGCCGGAGCCGCCCGGGGCGCGGACGCCGATTCCGGTGATCACCACTCGTCGGGTCATCGCGTGGGCACGCCTTCCTTCGAGCTGAACATCGAGTCACGTTCCTTTCCGCTTGCCGTGGGGAAACGGTGCGGCTCCGGGCTCGAACACCACTCGAAGACGGATGGGGCACCTCCGGCGCCTTCCGTCACGCCCTTCGCTCCCTCATCACAAGAAACCGGCTGGCCGGTTTCTCTTGGTAAGGCGACGTCGGAGGGCCCGTACCCAGGGCTTCCGGTTGGTTTTCGGCCGGGCCTGGGGCGGGATGGAGAGGGAGGAAACCGGGCAAGAAGGGGTGTAACGCCTCTCCCGGTCAAGGTTTCAAAGAGTAATAGAAACAACGCAGTCGGTTTGGTACGGTCAAATGCGCCGTCGGTAGCCATCACGTGGGGAGAGACGATGGAAGCCAGATCCGTGCAACTCAGCCCTGTGTCCAGCCACCCTGTGGCCGGCCGCTCCGTGCCCGGCCGGCCTGTGCCCAGCCCTCGGACCACCGGGGAGCCACCGGCCGGGGAAGCGGCCCTCGCCGGCCCCTGGGACGTGGAACCCGAGCTCTTCTCTTCGCTCACGCGCAACGACCAGCGCAGGATGGCGGAGCAGTACGTACGCGGCCTGCTGGAGGCGGAGGGCCGCAAGACCCTGCGCAACGTCGCGGAACAGATCGGCGGGAAGGCGCTCCAGCAGAGCGTCCACCACTTCATCACCGCCTCGTCCTGGAACTGGGCCCCGGTCCGGCGGGCGCTCGCGCGCCGCGCGGAGGAGGAGGTGCGCCCCCAGGCCTGGGTGGTCAACTCCACCGTCATCCCCAAGGCGGGGGTGCACTCGGTCGGCGTCGACCAGCAGTTCCTCCCTCACCTGGGACAAACGGTCAACGGCCAGCGGGCGTTCAGCGTCTGGAGCGCCTCCGAGCGCGTCAGCGTCCCCTTCAACTGGAGCCTGGTGCTGTCCAGGAACTGGCTGGAGGACCCCGCCCGGCGCAGCCGCGCCCACATACCCGACGCCAGCCGCGTCATCTCCCTGGAGGAGCACGCCGCCGCCGTCGCCCTGGAAGCCGCCGACTCCTGGGGGCTGCGGCGGCGCCCCGTCGTCGTGGACGTGGAGGGGCTCGACGCGGGGGCGACCGTGCGGCGCTTCGCGCGCGCGGGCGTTCCACTGATCATGCGCATCGACGGCACGACCCCCCTGCGGGTCGACGGCACCCTGCTGCAGGGCTACAGCGACCGGGAAGTGCCCGCGCAGAACCTGATCGGCTCGATGAAGCGGATGCGCCGGCAGGTCGAGTGGTCCGACACCTCCGGGGCGGGCTCGTACCGCGGGGTGGTCAGCACGATCCCGGTGATCCTGTCCTGCCCGGCCCCCGCGGGCGGGCCCGGCGGCAGCCACCACCGGCCCATGCTGCTGATGGGCGACTGGGGCCCCTCCGACCGGTGGCCGTCGCGGCTGTGGCTCACCGACTCCCGGCGGCTGCCGCTGGTCACCCTGCTGCGCCTGACCCGGCTCACGGGCGTCGTCCAGCGCGACTTCGCGGAGATCTCCGAGCACACGGGGATACGGGACTTCGCGGGCCGCTCGTTCCGCGGCTGGCACCGCCACGTCACCCTGGCCTCGGTCGCCCACCTCATCGCCGTGCGCGCCGGGGCCCGGCGGCTCCCGGCACAGCGGCGGCGCGCGGCGGGGTCGCTCGCGCCGCTGTGCGCGTGAGGGAGGCCCGGGCGAGGCGTCAGGCCGGTGCCTGGCCGGCGATGCCGTGGAAGCCCTTCCGGTAGTACAGGAGGGGCTCCCCCTCGCCGGCCTCGGCGTGCTCCACCTCGCCGAACAGCACGAGGTGGTCACCGGCCGGCACCTGCCGCTCGGTGCGGCACTCCAGCCGGGCGAGCGCGCCCGGCAGCAGGGGCAGCCCGCGCCGGGACCACGTCGTGCCCGGCCGGGGGAACTTCTCCGCGCCCTTGCGCGCGAAGAGCCCGGCCAGGTCCTGCTGGTCCCGGCCGAGCACGTGGACGACGAACCCCTCGGCGCCGGTGAAGGCGTCGAAGCAGTTGGCCCGCAGATCCAGGCACACGAGCACCAGGGGCGGTTCGAGGGAGACGGAGGTGAAGGAGCTGGCAGTGAAACCGTGGCTGCGGCCCTGTGCGTCCACGGTGGTCACGACCGTGACCCCGCTGGCCCAGCGGGCGAGGGACGTCCGGAACCGTTCGGCGGTGATCGTCTCTGCGAGCATCCCCCCACGCTGCTCAGCCCCGCTTGAGCCGGGATCGAGACGTGGCGGAACCGCTGCGGCGGAACCCGCGCTTCGACCCCCTTTCGACCGGCCGTCGAGGCCGCGGCGGCACCCTCGGCGCGACCGGCGTCACGGCGCTGTCACACGTCATCAGTACGGCATGAGTATTCGCAACCAGCTACGGAGGAACGATGGGCACGCAGAACGCCAAGGTCGCACTGGTGACCGGGGCAACCAGTGGCATCGGTCTGGCGATCGCCACCCACCTGGCCCGCAACGGCGCCCGCGTCTACCTGTGCGCCCGGGACGCGGACAAGCTGGCGCAGACCGTCAAGTCCCTTCAGGACCAGGGCTTCGAGGCCGACGGCACCACCTGTGACGTCACCGACCGCGAGGACGTCAAGCGCTTCGTGGCCGCCGCGGTGGACCGCTTCGGCACCGTCGACATCCTCGTCAACAACGCCGGCCGCAACGGCGGCGGTGCGATCGCCGAGATGTCCGACGAGCTCTGGTACGACGTGATCAACACCAACCTCAACAGCGTCTTCCTCGTGACGCGCGAGGTGCTGAGCGCCGGCGGCCTGCTCACCAAGGGCTGGGGCCGGATCGTCAACATCGCCTCGACGGCCGGCAAGCAGGGCGCGGTCACCGCCGCCCCGTACTCCGCCTCCAAGCACGGCGTGGTCGGCTTCACCAAGGCCCTCGGCCTCGACCTCGCGAAGACCGGCATCACCGTCAACGCCGTCTGCCCCGGCTTCGTCGAGACGCCGATGGCCGAGCGCGTCCGCGGGCACTACGCGGAGATGTACGGGATCACCCTGGAGGAGGCGGCCGAGAAGGTCACCACCCGCGTGCCGATCGGCCGTTACGTCGACGTCGAGGAGGTCGCGGCCATGGTCGACTACCTGGTCGGCGACGGCGCCTCGTCCGTGACCGCGCAGGCCCTCAACGTCTGCGGCGGCCTGGGCAACTACTAGACCCTCCCGCGGGACCGGGCCGGGCGCGGAACACACGTGTCCGGTTCGACCGCCGCTCGAATTCCGCACGAGCCCGTCGCGGCAGCCTGTGCAGGCAGCACCCGCACCCCGGCACACACAGGCAGGCAGGACGACAGGAGCATGCGGTGACAGATTCAGATCCCCTGGGGACGCGCATCCGTACGGCGGCCGTGATCGGCGTGGGCACCATCGGCCTCGGCTGGGCGGCGCTGTTCGCCTCCGCCGGGCTGACCGTCCGGATCAACAGCCGGCGCCCCGACGCCGAGACGCACGTCAGGAAGGCGTTCGAGCTGTACGCGGCCTCGCTGCCGGGCGGCCCCGCCGACCCGGCCGGGCTCTGCGCCCGCCTGGAGTTCGAGCCCGACGTGGCCCGCGCCGTCGAGGGCGCCGACGTCGTCCAGGAGAACGCCCCGGAGAACCTGGCCCTCAAGCAGGACCTCTTCGCCCGCATCGGCGCCGCCGCCCCCGCCCACGCGCTGCTGCTGTCCTCCACCTCCACCCTGCTCCCCGACGCCCTGGGCGAGAAGATGGCCGACCCGGGCAGGCTGCTGGTCGCCCACCCCTTCAACCCGCCCCACATCGTGCCGCTCGTCGAGATCGTCAAGGGCGAGCGGACCGACCCGCAGGCGGTCGAGGAGACCGTGGCCTTCTACCGGGGCCTCGGCAAGACCCCCGTGGTGCTGCGCCGCGCCGTCCCCGGCTTCGTCGCCAACCGGCTGCAGTCCGCGCTGCTGCGCGAGAGCATCCACCTGGTCCGCGAGGGAGTCGTCTCCGTCGCCGAGCTGGACGAGATCGTCACCTCCTCGATCGGCGGGCGCTGGGCGGCGGTCGGCCCCTTCCGGGCCTTCCACCTCGGCGGCGGCCCCGGGGGCCTGCGCCACTGGTTCGAGCACCTCGGCGCCGGCCTGGAGAAGAGCTGGCAGGGGCTCGGCAACCCGCCGGTGGACGAGGAGACCGTCGCCCGGATCCTCGCCCAGGCGGAGGAGGCGTTCGGCGACCGCGGTTACGAGGAGCTCGCGGCCGAGCGGGACGCGAAGCAGACGCGGGTGATCGCGGCGGCAGATGGCGGCCGGGGCCCGGCGTAAGGGCTTCGGGCAACCGGGTCACCGCGCCCATCGGGCGGAAGGTCGAGTTCCGCTCGAAGCACGCTCGACGTTCGGTCGAGGCGTGCTCGAAGCCCGCTCGAAGCTCACTCGAATCGCGCTCGAATCGCGCTCGAATCGCGCTGAAAAACCGCACGAAGCGTCGACTTCCCCGTTGACCTCAACTCTGGTTGAGGTTGAAGGATAAAGATCACCAGCCCCACGAGAGTTCCACCAGAGAGAAGGACAAGCCATGAAGGCGGCAGTTTTCCAGGAGTTCGGCGGCCCCGAGGTGCTCAAGGTCGAGGAGGTCGAGACCCCCCGTCCCGGCGCCGGTGAGATCCGCGTACGCGTCAAGGCCGCCGGTGTGCAGGCGTACGACACGGCCGTCCGCGCCGGCTGGACGCCGCCCAACATGACGCTTTCCTTCCCGCAGACCGTCGGCAACGACTTCGCGGGCGTCGTCGACGAGCTCGGCGAGGGCGTCACCGGGTTCGCCGTCGGCGACGAGGTCCTGGGCTGGGCCATCCTGTCCTGCTACGCCGAGTACCTGGTCGTCTCGGCCGAGCAGGTCGTCGCCAAGCCGGCCGGCATGCCCTGGGAGGTGGCCGGCTCGTTCTCCGCCTCGGCGCAGACCGCCCACACCGCGCTCCAGGCGCTGGAGATCGGCGCGGGCGACACCCTGCTCGTCCACGCGGCCGCCGGCGGCGTCGGCACGATCGCCGTGCAGCTGGCCCAGGTGTTCGGCGCCACGGCCATCGGCACCGCGAGCGAGCGCAACCACGAGTACCTGCGGTCGCTGGGCGCCGTCCCCGTCACCTACGGCGAGGGCCTCGCCGACCGCGTCCGCGAGCTCGTCCCCGGCGGCGTCACCGCGGCCCTCGACGGCATCGGCGGCGACGCCCTCGACGTCTCCGTCGAGCTGATCAAGGACAAGAACCGCATCGCCACCCTCGTCGACTTCGGCCGCGTCGAGGAGCTGGGCGTCCGTGCGATCTTCAGCCAGCGGACCAAGGAGCGCCTCGCCGAGCTGACCGCCCTCTACGCCGAGGGCAAGCTGCGCGTCGAGGTCTCCAAGACCTTCCCGCTGGAGCAGGCCGCGGACGCGCACCGCGAGATGGAGACCGGCCACGTGCGCGGAAAGATCGTCATCACCGTCGGCTGAACGATCGCACGTCAACCGAGGAGACCTTTCATGAAGATCGAGATCTACTCCGACGTCCTGTGCCCCTGGTGCTACATCGGCAAGCGCCGGATAGCCGCCGCGCTGGACGGCTTCGCCCACCGCGACGAGCTGGAGATCGTCTGGCGCAGCTTCGAGCTCGCCCCGGGCGAGGGCAGCGAGCCCGGCCCGACGGCGGCCGAGGCCATGGCGCAGTGGACGGCCCCGGACGTGCTGCCGGGCCGGATCGAGCTGATCAAGTCCCAGGGCCGGCAGGAGGGCCTGGAGCTCAACCTCCACAAGTCGCGCCCCGTGGGGACCTTCGACGCGCACCGGCTCACGCACTTCGCGGCCGAGCGCGGCCTGCTGGAGCCGGTCATGGAGCGGCTGTTCCACGCGTACCACACCGAGGCCCTCAACGTCGGTGACCGCGAGGTGCTCGTGCGGCTGGCGGGCGAGGCGGGGCTGGACGAGGCCGAGGTGCGCGAGGTGCTGGAGAGCGACCGCTACGCGGACGCCGTGGTCGCCGACGAGAACCGTGCCCGGCAGTTCAACGTGACGGGTGTGCCCTCGGTCGTCATCGACGGCCGCATGCCGATCTCCGGCGTGCAGGCGCCGGAGAAGCTGCTGACTTTCATCGAGCGCGCGTGGGAGCGGGCGCAGAAGGAGCCGGCGGCGTCGGTCTGACGCCACGTCACGCCCGCCCGAGGCGCGTCCGGCTCGGGCGCGTCCGGCTCGGGCGCGTCCGGCTCGGCAAGTCCGGCTCGGGCAAGTCCGACTCGGGAACGTCCGACTCGGGAACGTCCGCCCCAGGCCGAAACCCGCTGCCACGGCCGGAATTCGATCCGCTCTCCATCGGGACTCCAGTCGTGTTCCCGAGTCTGTTCCCGGCGCCGGAAGTACTCCGCGCCGGGTGAGAGAGGAAATGCAGTGCAGCACAAGTGGAAGCTGACGGGCGGACTTGCGGCCTCACTGGGGCTTGCTCTGACGGGGATCATGTCCTCGGCCGGAACGGCGAGTGCCGACACCGCGACGAAGACGCTCGATTACACCTGCCAGACCCGGTACGACGGCACCTGGATCCCGGTCACGTACGCGCGTGACTTCACGACCACGGCGCCGGCCAAGGTCGCCCCGGGCCAGACCTTCAAGGTCACCTTCGACTCGGCCCCCATCAAGGCCGTGGCGGACTTCAACAAGCTCCTCAACACCGTGAACATCGCGTACAAGGTGCCGGCCAACGCCAAGATCGTCAGCTACAAGCTGACCGGCGGCAGCAACCTCGGCTCCGCGAAGCAGTGGGTGGAGCGCAACGGCAACAACCTCGCGGTCAAGTCCGACGGCGAGTGGGCCGGCGGCGTCGAGTTCGACTTCCCGAACCTGGAGGTCACGCTCAAGGCCCCGACCACCAGCGGCGCCACCCTCACCACCGGTGCGGGCGGCTCCAGCTTCACCGACCCGGCCTTCTCCTGGAACCGGCTGCAGCCCGTGACCAACCAGTGGGACCCGTTCCAGTGCTACCCCGACCCGGCCAAGCCGGTGACGTTCTCGACCACCCAGGTCGGTTACTGACCGAGCGGGTGACCGCCCCGGGCGTCCGCTGCGCCCGGGCGTCCGCCGTGCAGAAGCCCGTCGTGCAGAAGCCTGCCGTGCAGGAATCCGCCGTGCAGAAGTCCGCCGAACGAGAACGGGCACGTGATGAGTAGCGCAGTACAGCCCCCCGGGGAGCGCGGCGTCGTCGCCGTCATCGGCGCGGGCACCATCGGGCTCGGCTGGATCGCCCTCTTCCTCGGCCGGGGCCTGCGGGTCCGGGTCAACAGCAGACGGCCCGACGCCGAGCGGGTGGTCAGGGAGGGCCTGGAGGTTTTCGCGCCCACCCTGCCGGGCGGGTCCGCCGGCGTCGACGTGCTCATGCAGCGCGTGGAGTTCGAGCCCGACATGGCCCGCGCGGTACGCGGTGCGGCCGTCGTGCAGGAGAACGCCCCCGACGACCTCGCCCTCAAGCAGGAACTCTTCCGTACGGTCGAGCGGGCCGCTCCCGCGGAAGCCCTGCTGCTGTCCTCCACGTCCAAGCTGCTGCCCGACGACATGGGCGCGCTGATGGCCGGGCCGGGACGCGTCGTCGTGGGACACCCCTTCAACCCGCCGCACGTCGTCCCCCTCGTCGAGGTCGTCGGCGGCCGGCACACCCCGACCGCGCTGATCGACGAGGTCACGGCCTTCTACCGCGGCCTCGGCAAGACCCCCGTCGTCGTGCGCAAGCCCGTACCGCGCTTCGTCGCCAACCGCCTGCAGGCGGCGCTCCTGAGAGAGAGCGTCCACCTCGTGCAGGAGGGCGTCGTCACGATGGCCGAACTCGACGCCGTCGTCACCCACTCGATCGGCCTGCGCTGGGCCACCGTGGGCCCCTTCGAGGCCTTCCACCTGGGCGGCGGCGAGGGCGGTCTGCGCCGCTGGCTGAGCGGCACCGCCCCCGGCCTGGAGCGCGCCTGGCGCGCCCCCTCCGTCCCGGCCCTGACGCCGGAAGCCGTCGAGGCGCTCGGCGCCGAGGCGGAGCGGACCTTCGGCACGGACTACGCCGCGCTGTCGCGCGCCCGTGACGAGAAGCAGAACGCCGTGCTCGACGCGCTCGCGCGGATCGACGCCCGGCCCGAGTCACTCAGGGAAGACGAGACCATGGAACCCCAGCCGCAGTCCCAGTCCCAGCCCCAGTCCCAGCCGCAGTCCCAGTCCCGCACCGAGCCGCAGCAGGCGCCTCCGCAGGCCGGGTCGCACGTCGTGGACTTCTGGTTCGACCCGCTGTGCCCCTTCGCCTGGATCGCCTCCCGGTGGATCACGGAGGTGGCCGCGAAGGCCCCGGTGACCGTCCGCTGGCACGAGATGAGCCTGGCCCTGCTCAACAGCGGCAAGGACATGCCCGAGGCGCGGCGCACGATGCTCGACCTCTACTGGGGCCCGGTCCGGGTCCTGGCCGCCGCCCGCGCCGCCCACGGCGACGCCGTCACCGGCCCGCTCTACACGGCCATGGGCTCCCGCTTCCACGGCCCCGGCGGCATCTTCGAGCCCGTCCGCACCGCTCCGGCGGAGGAGTTCCGCGCGGCGATGATCGAGGGTCTGGGCAAGACGCGCCCCGACATCGAGGCCGCCCTGGCCGAGGTGGGCCTGCCCGCGGAACTCATCGACGCGATGGACGACGACCGCTGGGACGAGGATCTGCGCGCCTCGCACGCCCGGGTGCCCTCGGACGGCCTCGGCCAGGAGCTGATCGGCGTGCCCACGATCTCCGTGGACGGCGGAGCCGGCCAGTTCGGCCCGGTCCTGTCGGAGATACCGCGCGGAGAGCGTGCGGTGCGGCTCTGGGAGGCCTTCCGGACCCTGGCCGGCGACCCGGCGTTCTTCGAGCTGAAGCAGAGCACGGGGCGCAGCGAGCCCCTGACGCACTGACCCCCTGACCCACTGTTCTGACTGCCTTACTGCCTGACTGCCTGACTGCTGACTGTCTGACTGGAGGAAACTCAGATGCGTGTGATCCGTATCCGTGAGTTCGGGGGCCCGGAGGTCATGCGGGTCGAGGAGACCCCCGTGCCGCAGCCGGGCCCGGGCGAGGTGCTGATCGCCGCCGAGGCGATCAGCGTGGGCTTCGCGCAGACGCAGATGCGGCGCAACATCTTCCCCGCCCCCATGTGGCGGCCGGAGTTCCCGATCGTGCTCGGCGGCGACGTCATCGGCCGCGTCGCGGGCGTGGGCGCCGGGGTGACCGGCTTCCGCGAGGGCGACCGGGTCGGCGCGTTCACGCTCCACGGGGCGTACGCCGACTACGTGGTCGTCGACGCGGAAACGGTTCTGTCCGTGCCGGAGGGCCTCGACGCCGCACAGGCCACCGCCCTCCCCTCGCCCGGCCCGATCGGCACCGGCACCCTGGGCACGGCAAACCTGCGTCCCGGCGAGAGCGTCCTGGTGCACGCCGCGTCCGGTGGCATCGGCCACCTGAGCGTGCAGTGGGCCAAGGCCCACGGCGCGGGACCGGTCATCGCCACCGCGAGCTCGCCCGAGAAGCTCGACTTCGCCCGCGCCCTCGGCGCCGACGTCGTCATCGACTACAGCCGCGACACCTGGGTGGACGAGGTCCGCGACGCCACCGGCGGCAAGGGCGTCGACATCATCCTCGACAGCATCGGCGGCGACGTCCTGCGCCGGGGCGTCGGCCTGCTCGCCCCGTTCGGCCGCCTGGTCTTCTACGGCTCCGCGGGCGGCGGGCTGGAGATTCCCCGGATCTCGCCCATGGAACTCATCGAGATGAAGTTCATCACCGGCTTCGCCCTCTCCCGCTGGCGCGCCGCCCGCCCCAAGGAGTACCTCGCCAACCACGAGGAGCTGGCCGCCGCCCTCGCCGACGGCACGATCCGGCACGCGGTGCACGCCACGTACCCCCTGGAAGAGGTCGGACGGGCCCACGCGGAGATCGAGTCCCGGGCCCACATCGGACGCATCGTGCTGCTGCCGGGCGCGGCGGGCTGAGCGGGTCCCCTGCCCGCCGTCCGCTGCCCTTTCCCGCCCTGATGACGTCCCTGACACCCCCTGCTTGTACGGAGATTGGAACCGCCTTGTCGGACACGAGCCCAGCTCAGGGCCCCACACGCCTCGCCGTGATCGTTGGCAGCACCCGCAAGGACCGCTTCGGTCCGGTCGTCGCCGACTGGTTCACCGCCCACGCCCGTGAGCGCGCCGACCTGGACGTCGACGTCATCGACCTGGCCGACGCCGACCTGCCGCACGTCCTGGAGGGGCCCGGCGAGGACGGCACGTACCCCTCGGCGGAGGTGCGCGCGTTCGCGGAGCGCATCGACCGGGCCGACGTCTTCGCCGTCATCACGCCCGAGTACAACCGCGGTTACCCCGCCTCGCTCAAGCAGGCCATCGACTCGGTGTACACCGAGTTCCACGCCAAGCCGGTCGGCTTCGTCAGCTACTCCGGCGGCGCGACCGGCGGCGTCCGCGCCGTCGAGCAGCTCCGTACGGTCTTCGCCGAGCTCCACACCGTCACCCTGCGGGACGGCGTGACCATCCCGTCCGTCTACACCGCCTTCGACGACGAGGGGCAGCCGCGGGACACCGAAGGCACCAACGGCGCGGCGAAGAAGCTGCTCGACCAGCTGCTGTGGTGGGCCGTGGCCCTGCGCGAGGCGCGGGCCAAGACGCCGTACGCGGCCTGACCACTCACCTGTAACCGCCAACGTCCCCCGTCCCCCGTCCAACGTCCCCCGTCCAACGTTCTAAGGGAGCGATGTGTCCCGCCGCCTGTTCACTTCGGAGTCCGTGACCGAGGGTCACCCCGACAAGATCGCTGACCAGATCAGCGACACGATCCTCGACGCCCTGCTCACGGAGGACCCGACCTCCCGTGTGGCCGTCGAGACCTTGATCACCACCGGCCTGGTGCACGTCGCCGGCGAGGTGACCACGAAGGCCTACGCGCCGATCGCCTCGCTCGTGCGCAACAAGATCCTCGAGATCGGCTACGACTCCTCCAAGAAGGGCTTCGACGGCGCCTCCTGCGGCGTCTCGGTGTCCATCGGCGCCCAGTCGCCGGACATCGCCCAGGGTGTCGACACGGCCTACGAGAGCCGCGTCGAGGGTGACGAGGACGAGCTGGACCGCCAGGGCGCGGGCGACCAGGGCCTGATGTTCGGCTACGCCTGCGACGAGACGCCCGAGCTCATGCCGCTTCCGATCCACCTGGCGCACCGCCTGTCGCGCCGCCTGTCGGAGGTGCGGAAGAACGGGACGGTTCCGTATCTGCGGCCGGACGGTAAGACGCAGGTGACGATCGAGTACGACGGTGACAAGGCCGTCCGCCTCGACACGGTTGTGGTCTCCTCCCAGCATGCCGCGGATGTGGATCTGGAGTCTCTTCTGGCCCCGGATATCCGTAAGTTCGTGGTGGAGCATGTGCTGAGGGAGCTGGTGGAGGACGGCATCAAGCTGGACACCGATGGCTACCGGCTGCTGGTGAACCCGACGGGTCGTTTCGAGATCGGTGGTCCGATGGGTGATGCGGGCCTGACCGGCCGGAAGATCATCATTGATACGTACGGTGGTATGGCCCGTCACGGTGGTGGCGCGTTCTCGGGCAAGGACCCGTCCAAGGTGGACCGGTCGGCGGCGTATGCGATGCGCTGGGTCGCCAAGAACGTCGTCGCGGCCGGTCTGGCCTCGCGCTGCGAGGTGCAGGTGGCGTACGCGATCGGCAAGGCCGAGCCGGTGGGTCTGTTCGTGGAGACGTTCGGTACGAACACCGTCGACACCGGCACGATCGAGACGGCGATCGGCGAGGTCTTCGACCTCCGCCCCGCCGCCATCATCCGCGACCTCGATCTGCTCCGTCCGATCTACGCGCAGACCGCCGCGTACGGCCACTTCGGCCGTGAGCTGCCGGACTTCACGTGGGAACGCACCGACCGCGTCGCCGCCCTGAAGAAGGCCGTCGGCCGCTGACCGTCGGCCGGGGGCCGGGCCCCGCCCCCGCCCGGCCCCGGCCCCTGCCTTCCTCCCCCCTGCACCGCAGGACCCACCGCCCCTCGCCCCGAGCCCAGGGAGAGAACCCCGTGCGCATCGCCGTGACCGGTTCGATAGCCACCGACCACCTGATGGTCTATCCCGGACGCTTCACCGAGCAGCTCATCCCCGACCGGCTCGACAAGGTGTCCTTGTCCTTCCTCGCCGACACCCTGGAGGTCCGGCGCGGCGGTGTCGCCGCCAACATCGCCTTCGGCATGGGGCGCCTCGGTCTGCGCCCGGTGCTGGTGGGCGCGGCGGGTGCGGACTTCGGCGAGTACGGGCAGTGGCTGGCCGCCAACGGGGTGGACACCGGCTCGGTGCGCATCAGCGAGACCCTCCACACGGCCCGCTTCGTCTGCACCACGGACGCCGACCAGAACCAGATCGCCACCTTCTACGCCGGAGCCATGGCCGAAGCCCGCGAGATCGAACTGGGGCCCGTGGTGCGGCGGGTCGGCGGGCTCGACCTCGTGGTCGTCGCTCCCGACGACCCGGAGGCGATGCTCCGGCACACGGACGAGTGCCGCGCCACGGGCCTGTCCTTCGCCGCCGATCCCTCTCAGCAGCTCGCCCGGCTGGGCGCGGAGGAGACCCGCCGGCTGGTGGACGGCGCCCGCTTCCTGTTCACCAACGAGTACGAGGCCGCGCTGCTGCAGGAGCGCACCGGCTGGACGGCGGCGGAGGTTCTCGCGCGCGTGGGCACCTGGGTGACCACGCTGGGGGAGAACGGTGTGGTGATCGCGGAGGAGGGCGGGGCGGAACTGCGCGTGCCCGCCGTCCCGACCGGCGGCGTCAAGGACCCGACGGGCGTCGGTGACGCCTTCCGGGCCGGGTTCCTCGCCGGCGTCGTGTGGCAGCAGCCCTACGAGCGGGCCGCGCAGCTGGGCTGCGCCCTGGCCACGCTGGTCCTGGAGTCCGTCGGCACGCAGGAGTACGAGCCGGCGTGGACGGACTTGTCGGCCCGTATAGAGGACGCCTACGGGGCGCAGGCCGCAAGGTCGATCGCCCCGCACCTGCCGGAGGTGCCGACGACCGCGGGCGGCGCGTCGTGACCGCCGCAGGCTTGGCCTCGGAGGCCTCACGGCCTCGCAGCGCCCCACGCATGCCGCACACTTTGCGCGAGGTGCTCGCGAGCGGCGCGCGCTCGTACTCCTTCGAGTTCTTCCCGCCGAAGACGGCGGACGGCGAACAGGCCCTGTGGGACGCCGTCCGCCGCATCGAGGCAGTGGCTCCGACGTTCGTGTCGGTGACCTACGGGGCGGGCGGGTCCTCGCGCGACCGCACCGTGGCCGCGACCGAGCGCATCTCCGCCGAGACCACGCTCCGGCCGGTCGCCCACCTGACCGCGGTCGACCACTCCGTCGCCCAGCTGCGTCACATCATCGGGCAGTACGCCGCCGTGGGCATCGGCGACATCCTCGCCCTGCGCGGGGATCCGCCGGGCGACCCGCAGGGGGAGTGGCGCCGTCACCCCCGGGGCTTCTCCCACGCCCGGGAACTGGTGGAGCTCATCAAGGGCTCGGGCAACTTCACGGTCGGCGTGGCGGCGTTCCCCGAGCGTCACCCCCGCTCGGTGGACTGGGACGACGACATCCGCCACTTCGTGGCCAAGTGCCGGGCCGGCGCGGACTACGCGATCACGCAGATGTTCTTCCACGTCGAGGACTACGTGCGGCTGCGGGACCGGGTCGCCGCGGCCGGCTGCGACGTTCCCGTCATTCCGGCGATCATGCCGGCCACGCACGCCCGGCAGATCCGCCGGTTCGCCGAGCTCAGCAATGCGGCGTTCCCGCAGGGGCTGGCCGAGCGACTCACCGCCGCCGCGGACCGCCCGGAGGACGCGCACCGCATCGGCGTGGACTACGCGACGGGCATGGCCCGCAGGCTCCTCGGCGAGGGTGCGCCGGGGCTGCACTACATCACTCTCAACCGCTCCACGGCGACCCTGGAGATCCACCGGAACCTGGGTCTCGCCGGCCCAAGAGTCGGGAAAGGGAAGGCAATGAAAACCATCTAGTTGGTTTTGTTTTGCTACACTTCACCCATTGCCTACGGGTGACATGTCCCCGTCCACTTCCCACATCCCCGCGTCGGGGCGCAGGGGTTCGAGTTCGTTGCGGGAGTCGTCCATGAGGAAGCAAGAGCGAGCAGAGCGCACCCGCCGCGCACTGATCCACTCCGCCGCCGCAGCGTTCGACGAGTACGGGTACGCGAGTTCGCGCGTCTCGGGGATCAGTGCCAGGGCAGGGGTCAGCACCGGCGCGTTCCACTTCCACTTCGAGGACAAGGAGTCGCTGGCCGCGGCCGTCGAGTCCGAGGCGCGCGAGGCCCTCCTCACCATCACGCGCTGCGCGGACAGCAGCGACGAACCCGCCCTGCAGGTGCTCGCGGACGCCTCCCACGCGATGGTCAGCCGCCTCCGCAGCGACCCGGTCGTCCGCGCCGGATTCCGCCTGAGCTGCGACGTCTCCGCTGCTGCCACGCGGCCCGACCTGCGCCGGCAGTGGCAGGACTTCGTGCGCCGGCAACTGGTGCGGGCGGGCAGCGAAGGGGCGCTCGCGGAGGGGGTGGCGCCGCAGGACGCGGCCACGGTCATCACGGCGTCGACGACCGGGCTGGAAGTTCTCGGCCGGGGCGACCAGGAGTGGCTGTCCCGCGAGGCCGTGACGGCCTTCTGGCGGCTGCTGCTGCCCCGGCTCGCCGCGGCGCACGTGGTCGGCCGGCTGGACCCCGCGGGGTCGGACGTGGAAGGGGCCTGGAGGGCTCCTGGAGCGTCTCTGGAAGAACGGTCGAGCACGGTCGCATAGCATGACGAACCGCCCGCTCCTCCCTTGACATACAAACTGGTCGGTTTGCTACGTTCGCGCTATGCGTCGGGGGCGGACCGCGTGTGCCCTGTCGCTCATCCGCGAGGGCGCCCGCTGCGGTGCCCGTGGCTTCGAGGAGGCGCCGGTGCGAGCGTCGAAGGAAGAGATGACGGGGCCCGGTCTGGGGTCCACTTTCGCGGCCGCCCTGCATGACGGCCTGGCCCGTTACGGCTCGTTGAGGTCCTGGCGCGAGACGCCGCCCTCGGCCGCAGGGGACCGGCCCGCTTCCGCGAAGGAGCCCGCGCCCGCGTCCGTGGCCGCGTCCGAACGGCAGGGTCCCGTTCCTGCCGGGCCGGATCCGGTCTCCGTCGCGGCGATGCTGGAAGAGGCCCTGCCGCCGTCGGCGCTGGCCGCGGTCGCCGGCGTGCTGCTGGAGTCGACCGCCCGGCGGATGATGGGCGAGCCCGACACCGTCGGCGGCGACGAGGCGTTGCGCGCGCTCGGCATCGCCCGGGTGCTGGGCTATGCCACGCTGGAAGTTGCCGGGGGACGCGCTACGGGCGGGGCTCGGGCGTGACTTCGTAGGCGAGGTAGGTCGGTGCGCCCGGCATGTTGATCTCGGCCTTGCCGGGCAGGCTCTCCAGGGCCCGCCGGATGGCGGCCATCCGGCCGTCGGTGTCGGAGTTCTCCACGAAGTTGCGGTAGTCGGCCTCGGTGGCCCAGTGGATGAGGTTCACGACGCGGGTGCCGTCCGTGCTGAGGTGGAACTGCGCCGAGCGGTAGCCGGGGTAGAAGCGCACCCAGGACTTCTGGATCTCGGTGAACTCCTTGAGCAGGGCGCGCTGCGTCTCGGGCCCGTCGACGGTGTAGTCGATGATCGAGTAGAAGCCGGATTCCTTGGTCATGAGTTCTCTCGCTCTCTCCCCCGCGTAGCTGCTTGCCTGCACGATCGGATCGGAGCCGGGGCTCGTGAACGCATCATCAAACCTCAACTTTGCTTGAGGTTAAGGGTGCGTGGTGACGGACGGGCATGTTCCGGCCACCTTCCGGCCGCTGGTGCGGGGAACCGGGCGCGGGCCCTCAGGGTCTTTCCTGAGGGCCGGCTGCGGGGTCGGCCCGTCCGATCCGAAGGGTTCGAAGGATCCGAAGGGTTCGAAGGGGGAGGTGGGGCGCGATGTCGCGACTGCCGTACGTGCCGGGGTTCGCGCGTCCGAGGGATGCGGCGGGCGGGTCGCCGAAGGCCGAGGGCAAGGCGCTGCGGGAGCGCGTGCCGCGGACCGCGCACGCGGAGTGGACCGCCGGGCCGGGCCGGCCGGACGCGGTCGCCGCGGTGGAGGCGTCGAACGCCGGCCGGCTGCCGGAGCTCACGCCGATACGGGTCGGCCGGATGGCCGCGTCCCCGTTCGCCTTCCTGCGCGGCTCCGCGGGGCTGATGGGCCACGACCTGATGGACTCGGCCGTCACCGGGGTCGGCGCCCAGATCTGCGGAGACGCCCACGCCGCGAACTTCGGGCTCTACGGGGACGCGCGCGGCGAACTCGTCATCGACCTCAACGACTTCGACGAGACCCTGCACGGCCCGTGGGAGTGGGACGTGAAGCGGCTCGCCGCCTCGCTGGTGCTGGCCGGGCGGGAGGCGGGCGCGGACGAGCCGACCTGCCGGGCCGCGGCGCGCGACGCCGTCGGCTCCTACCGGCACACGATGCGGCTGCTGGCCCGGATGCCGGTCGCGGAGGCCTGGAACGCCATTGCCGACGAGCGGCTCGTCTCCCACGCGGACGCCCGCGAACTGGTCGGCACGCTGGAGCGGGTCGCGGAGAAGGCCCGGCGGAACACCAGTGCCCGCTTCGCGGCGAAGGCCACGGAGAAGACCGAGGACGGGCGGCGGTTCGTGGACGCCCCGCCGGTGCTGCGCCGGCTGCCGGACGGCGAGGCGGCGGCGGTCGCCCTCGCGCTCGGCGGCTACCTCGGCACCCTCCCGGAGGACCTGCTGCCGCTGGCGGCCCGGTACGAGGTGCAGGACGTCGCCTTCCGCGTGGTCGGCACGGGAAGCGTGGGGCTGCGCTCGTACGTGGTGCTGCTCCTGGACCACCGCGGCGAGCCGCTCGTCCTCCAGGTGAAGGAGGCCCGGCCCTCGGTCCTGCTGCCGTACGCGGAGAAGGCCGGCTTCGCCCTGCCGCCGGACGGTCACGAGGGGCGGCGCGTGGTGCTCGGCCAGAAGCGGATGCAGGTCGTCAGCGACGTGCTGCTGGGCTGGGCGACGGTCGAGGGCCGCCCGTACCAGGTGCGGCAGTTCCGCAACCGCAAGGGCAGCGTCGACCCGGCGGCCCTCGCCCCCGACGAGCTGGACGACTACGCCCGCCTCACCGGCGCCCTCCTGGCCCGCGCCCACTCCCACACCGCGGACCCCCGCCTGATAGCGGCCTACTGCGGCAAGTCCGAAGCCCTGGACGAGGCCATCGCCACCTTCGCCCAAACCTACGCAAACACCACAGAAGCCGACCACGCCACCTTGACCCGAGCCATCCGCACGGGCCGCGTGCCAGCAGAAACAGGCATCTAACAGGCGAGCCCGCTAAACCCCCACCGCCTCCCGCGGTGCCTGCCGCCCGGTGCCCGGTCTGCCGTGCTCGGCACCGGGCAGCTCGGCTTCCGGTCCACCGCCCCTCGCCCCCCTTGCCGCAGGCAAGAAAACCCCGCCGCAACGGCGACAAGCAAGAAAATCCCGCCGCAACGGCGACAAGCCCGGACGCCGCTTCCCGGCGGTGCCGAACAGCCCCGCCACCGGCAAGCCACAGCCCCGGAGGGCCCCGGCGGGGCTGGGCCAGGGCGTCCTGGGAACCCTCCGGGAGGGAACTACGCTGGGCGGGTGATGAATCCGGACGCAGACACTTCCCGCCTGGAAAAGGCCGTCCGTACGGCCGAGACGGCACTGATCGAGTTCGAGATCGCCGTGGAGACCTTCCGGGTGGAGGTGGAGAACTTCTCCCGCCTGCACCACCAGCGCCTCGGCCCGGTCTACGCCCGCCTCGACGAACTGGAGGCGCAGATCGCCGAGGCGGTGGCCGCGCGCAGCGGCGACGCCGAGGACCTGCGCCGCGCCCGCGAGGCCCGCGCGCTGGTGCAGCCGCTGCCCGGCGTGGAGCAGCTCTTCGGCGGCTGGCTGGACTCGGAGGGCCTCTCCCCGGAGGCGCAGGCGATGCTCACGGAGAAGCCGGTCCGCCCGCCGCGCCGGGTGCGCCCGAGCGACGAGGCCCGCCGGGTCTTCCGCGAGCTGGTCCGCGAGGCGCATCCGGACCTGGCGCGGGACGAGGACGAGCGGGTGCGCCGCGAGGCGTTCATCGTGCGGGTCAACGCGGCGTACGCGGACGGTGACGAGGCCGTCCTGCGGGAGCTGGCCGCGGAGTGGGCCGCGGGCCCGCCGCCGGAGCCGCGTCCGCTGGACGTGGCGGAGGAGCTCTACGCCCGTCTGGAGTGGCTGGCGCGGCGCAAGGAGATGCTGTCGGAGCTGGCGGCCGAGCTGGAGGGTTCGGCGATCGGTGCGATGCTGCGGATGGCGCCGGAGGACCCGGACGGCCTGCTGGAGGAGATCGCCGAGGGCCTGCGCGCCCAGGTCGCCGAGCGCGAGGCGCATCTGCGGGAGCTGGTCGGGTAGCGTCGTGGGCATGAGCTTTGGTTCCGGTATTCCCGCGGTCGGCGTCGACGCCCTCTCCGCCGAAGATTTTCTGCTGGACGTCCGCGAGGCCGACGAGTGGGCGGCGGGCCACGCCGAGGGCGCGCTGCACATCCCGATGAGCGACTTCGTGGCCCGCTTCGGCGAGCTGACGGAGAAGGCTCCCGAGGGCGCCCAGATCAAGGTCATCTGCCGTTCCGGCGGCCGGTCCGCGCAGGTCACCGCCTATCTGGTGCAGCAGGGCCTGGACGCGGTGAACGTCGCGGGCGGCATGCAGGACTGGGAGGCCGCGGGCCGCCCGGTCGTGGACGGCAACGGCGCCCCCGGCACCGTGATCTGACGCCTCCGGTTCAGTGGTCGTCGGGCGCGTGGGCGGCCAGCAGGTCGCCCAGCGCCTCCTCGTGGGCCGCGGCGGGGCCGAGGGACAGCTCCAGCTGCTTGGCCCAGGCGTGGTAGCGGTGCAGGGCGTAGTCGGTGTCGGCGCCGAAACCGCCGTGCAGGTGCTGCGCGGTCTGCACCGCGCGGCGTACCCCTTCCGAGGCCCACACTTTGGCGACGGCGAGGTCGGCGGCGGCCGGGAGCGGCCCGCCCGCCCCGGACTCCAGCCGCCACGCGGCCTGCCAGAGCGTCGCCTCCATCGCCCGCAGGTCGATGTAGCGGTCGGCGGCCTGGACGGCCACCGCCTGGAACGTGGCCAGCGGGAAGCCGAACTGCTCCCGCTTCGCCGTGTACGCACTGGTCATGCGGCACACCGCCGTGCCCACTCCGAGGGCGAGCGCGCACGTGCCGGCCGTGAGCAGGGCGCGCAGCCGCTCCCAGGCCCCCTCGGCGGTGACGACCTGCGCGGCGTCGAGCCGTACGGAGTCGAGCCGCACCTCGGCGTACCGCTCGCCGTTGGTGGACACCTGCCCGGCCAGGCTCACCCCCGGGTGATCACGGGGGACGAGCCCGAGCACGGAGCGCCCGCCCACCCGTCCGTCGCCCGCCTGCCCGTCCGCGAGGTGTGCCGGAATCACCAGCACATCGGCGCAGGGCGCCCACGGCACGGCCGTCTGCACGCCGTCGAGCACCCAGCCCTCCCCGGCCACCGGCCGCGCGGCCACCGCGAGTTCGGCCGCGTCGTGGCCCGTGCGCCCGCTGGAGGCCACCGTGGTGACCAGCTCGCCCCGCCCGATCGCGGGCAGGACCGCCGCTCCGGCCGGCCCGCCGTGCGTGCTGAGCGCGAGCGCCGTCGCACCGGACTCCAGCAGCGGCACCCGGGCGAGCACCTGCCCCGCCTCGCGCAGCACCAGGCACAGGGCGATCGGCCCGAGCCCCGCCCCGCCGTGCTCGCCGGCGACGGTCAGGCTCAGCAGGTCGGCCGCGGCCAGCTTGCGCCACAGCGCGCGGTCGAAGTCCTCCGCGACCGGGCCCCGGGAGAGGACCGGGCTGGGCACGCCGTCGGGGGAGACCCCGGAAAGGACGGCCTGCGCCGCTTCCCGGGCCGCCTGCTGTTCCTCGCTGAAGGTGAAGTCCACTGCCGCCGTCCTCCCGCGCCCGTGATCCGGCCCATCAAATCTGACGGTCCGTCAATCTAAGGCGGCGGGCGGCAAATGGGAACGCTCAGCGGTCACGGGAACGCTCAGCGGTCGAAGTCGAGCTCCACCTCCTCCGTCAGCGGATGCGACTGGCACGCCAGCACATGGCCGCCCTCGATCTCTTCCGGCTCCAGCGCGAAGTTGCGGTCCATCCGCACCTCGCCTCGGACCAGGAACGCCCGGCACGTCCCGCACACCCCGCCCTTGCAGGCGTAGGGCGCGTCCGAGCGATTGCGCAGCACCGCCTCCAGCAGCGTCTCGCCCTCCTGTACCGGCCAGCTGCCGCTGCGCCCGTCGAGCATCGCCGTCACCGTGCTGTGCGCGGGCGAGCCGGCGGGAGCCGCCCGGCCGGAGTCCACCGAGGCCCCGGGCTCCACGGCGGCCCCAGCCTCCACCGCCGCCCCGGACTCGACGTGGAAGATCTCCTGGTGGATGCGGTCCCGCCCCACCCCGAGGCCGCGCAGCGCCCGCTCGGCGCCCCGCACCAGGCCGAAGGGCCCGCACAGGAACCAGCCGCTGATCTCCTCCACCGGCACCAGCGCGGGCAGCAGCCGGGCCAGCCGCTCCTCGTCCAGCCGCCCGGACGGCAGCCCGGCCTGCTGCTCCTCGCGGGAGAGGGCGTGCACCAGCTGGAAGCGGTCGGGGAAGCGGTCCTTGAGGTCGGCGACCTCCTCCAGGAACATCGTGGAGGCGGTGGTCCGGTCGCTGCGTATGAGGCAGAACCGGGCCTCGGGGACCCTCGCCAGCAGCGTCGAGGCGATGGACAGCACGGGCGTGATCCCGCTGCCGCCGACGATCGCGGCGAAGTGACCGGCGCGCGGCTCCAGGACGAACCGCCCGGTCGGCGCCATCACCTCCACGGTGTCCCCGGCGGCCAGCTCCTTGAAGGCGTAGGTCGAGAACTCGCCGCCGTCGACCAGCCGCACCCCCACCCTCAGCTCCGCGGGGCCCGGCGCCCCGGGGGCGGGAGCGGGGGCGCACAGCGAATACGTGCGGCGGATCTCGCCGCCGTCGCGGGTGGTGCGGCGGAGGGCGATGTGCTGGCCGGGGGCGTAGCGATAGGTCTCGCGCAGCTCGGGGGGCACGGCGAAGGCGACGGCCACCGCATCGTCGGTGAGGGGCTCGACGGAGGCCACTCGCAGGGGGTGGAAGGCGCCGTGGCGGGCCGCTGCCATCTACAGCTCCTTGAAGTGGTCGAACGGCTCCCGGCACGCCTCGCAGCGGCGCAGGGCCTTGCAGGCGGTGGACGAGAAGCGGCTGAGCAGCGTGGTCTCGGTGGAGCCGCAGTGGGGGCACCGGATGCCCAGGCCGACCATGACGGGCTCGCCGGGGCCCGTGGGCCTCGGGGGCGCTATGCCGAACTCGGCGAGCTTGCGCCGCCCTTCGGCCGTGATGTCGTCCGTGGACCAGGCGGGGGAGAGCACGGTGCGGACGGACACCTCGGCCTGGCCGTCCTCGTGCAGCACGCGCTCGATGTCCGCGGACATGGCCTCGATCGCGGGGCAGCCGGTGTAGGTGGGGGTGAGCTCGACCTCGACCCGGCCCGGGCCGGTGACGTGCAGGCCGCGCAGCACGCCCAGCTCGGCGAGGGTGAGCACGGGCAGCTCCGGGTCGGGGACGGCTCCGGCCAGGGCGCGCAGCCGCTCCTCCAGGGCGGTGGGTGCGGTCACCATGACGCCCCCGGGTGGCTGCGGTGCAGGTGCTGCATCTCCGCGAGCATCCGCCCGAACGGCTCGGTGTGGATGCCCTGCCGGCCCGCACCGGCCGTCCACGCACCGCTCTGCGGGCCGGCCGGCAGGGTGAGCGTGGCGCGCTCGACGGTGGCGGTCACCGCGGACAGCCAGGCCTCGCGCAGGGCGCCGTGGTCGACCGGCAGGCCCTCGACGGGGTCGAAGAGCTCGCCCGTGTACCTCCAGAGGGCGTCCAGGCCCTGCTGCATGCGGGCGTGGCTCTCCTCCGTGCCGTCACCGAGCCGCAGCGTCCAGTGCTCGGCGTGGTCGCGGTGGTAGGCGACTTCCTTGACGGCCTTGCCGGCCAGGGGCGCGAACGGCCCGCCGGCCGCGGCCAGCTGCTGGTAGAGCAGGTGCTGGTAGGTGGAGAAGTACAGCTGGCGGGCGATGGTGCGGGCGAAGTCGCCGTTGGGCTGCTCGACGAGCTGGGTGTTGCGGAACGCGCGCTCTTCCCGCAGATAGGCCAGCTCATCCTCGTCGCCGACGAGGGAGAGCAGGGTGCGGGCCTGGCCGAGCAGGTCGAGGGCGATGTTGGCCAGGGCGACCTCCTCTTCGAGTACCGGGGCGTGCCCGGCCCACTCCCCCAGCCGGTGGGAGAGCACCAGGGCGTCGTCCCCGAGGGCCAGCGCGGCCGCGGCCGGGGGCGCATCCACAGCGGTCACAGGCGCGTCCTTCACAGGTGCCGCACCCCTTCCGGGATCTCGTAGAAGGTCGGGTGGCGGTAGGGCTTGTCGGCCGCGGGCTCGAAGAAGGGGTCCTTCTCGTCCGGGGAGGAGGCGGTGACCGCGGCGGAGGGCACCACCCAGATCGAGACGCCCTCGGAGCGGCGGGTGTAGAGGTCGCGGGCGTTGCGCAGGGCCATTTCCGCGTCCGGGGCGTGGAGGCTGCCCGCGTGGGTGTGGGCGAGGCCGCGCCTGCTGCGGACGAAGACCTCCCACAGCGGCCAGTCAGCGTTCGTCATGCCGTCGCCTTTCCGTGCTTGGCCGCGTACGCGGCGGCTGCCTCGCGCACCCATGCGCCTTCTTCATGGGCCCGCCGGCGCTGATGGATCCGCTGGTCGTTGCAGGGGCCGTTGCCGCGGAGCACCTCGTGGAACTCGGTCCAGTCGATGGCGCCGAAGTCGTGCTGCCCGCGCTCCTCGTTCCACCGGAGGTCGGGGTCGGGGAGGGTCAGGCCGAGGGAGGCGGCCTGGGGGACGCAGATGTCCACGAACCGCTGGCGCAGCTCGTCGTTGGAGTGCCGCTTGATCTTCCAGGCCATGGACTGGGCCGAATGGGAGGACTCGGCATCGGGCGGGCCGAACATCATCAGCGAGGGCCACCACCAGCGGTCCACGGCGTCCTGGGCCATGGCGTGCTGGGCCTCGGTGCCCCGGCTGAGGGCGAGCAGCAGCTCATAGCCCTGGCGCTGGTGGAAGGACTCCTCCTTGCAGATGCGGACCATGGCGCGGGCGTAGGGCCCGTAGGAACAGCGGCACAGCGGGACCTGGTTGGTGATCGCGGCGCCGTCGACGAGCCAGCCGATGGCGCCCACGTCCGCCCAGGTCAGGGTGGGGTAGTTGAAGATCGAGGAGTATTTCTGGCGGCCCGAGTGGAGCTTGTCGAGCAGCTCGTCGCGCCCGGTGCCCAGGGTTTCGGCGGCGCTGTAGAGATAGAGGCCGTGGCCGGCTTCGTCCTGCACCTTGGCCATGAGGATCGCCTTGCGGCGCAGCGAGGGCGCGCGGGTGATCCAGTTGGCCTCGGGCTGCATGCCGATGATCTCGGAGTGCGCGTGCTGCGCTATCTGGCGGACGAGGGTGGCGCGGTAGGCATCGGGCATCCAGTCCCGCGGCTCGATGCGCTCGTCGGCGGCCACGGCGGCGTCGAAGACCGCCTCGTAGCCCGCGGTGTCCTGGGCTCCTGTGTCCGGCGCCATCGTCGTCATGGCATGCCCCCTGCCTCTCCGCCCGCCTGAGACCGGCCCGACCGACCGATCGTTCGGTTCAATGGTGAGGCGGCCGCCATGGGGTGTCAAGCCTGTGGATAACCCCCGGGCGCTGTGCCCCGCCGGACGACCTGGGTACCGTTCGGGTGCACAGCACAGGCAGGACGCGGGAACGGGGCGGGCATGGAGTCGGATGACGGGCACGAGCGGGCCGGCGCCCTCGAGGGGCTGTCCCTGCCCGCGCGCCTCGTCGTCGCGGCGGGCGCGGCGGTGATCGCGGTGACGACGGGAGTGCACCTGGCGATGGTGTTCCTGCACGTGGCGCCGTCGAACACGGTCACGAAGCAGAACGCGGCGGCGATAGACGACTACATCTATCCGGAGTACGAGCAGAACTGGAAGTTCTTCGCTCCCAACCCGCTGCAGCAGAACGTCGCCGTGCAGGCCCGCGCCGAGCTCGCCGGCCCCGACGGGCGGACCACGACGACCGGCTGGACCGATCTGACCGCGAAGGACGGCGCCGAGATCCGCCACAACCTCCTGCCCAGCCACACGCAGCAGAACGAGCTGCGCCGCGCCTGGGACTTCTACACCAACTCCCACGACGTCAAGGAAGCGCCCAACGGGCTGCGCGGCGAGCTCTCCGAGCAGTACATACGGCGCATCGTCGTCGACCGCCTCGGCCCCGGGCAGGACGGACACAGCCTCCGCCGCGTCCAGGTGCGCGCCGTGACCACCCTGGTCGAGCCGCCCGCCTGGAGCGACGAGAAGGGCGGGGCCAAGCCCGCCTACCGCGTGCTGGGCTGGTGGCCGGTCACCGCCGCCGACCGTACGGAGGCGAAGAACCGATGAGCACGACCACCCTGCCGCTCGGCGCCCGCCTCTCGCGCGGAATCGACCGCGTCACGAGCAGCGCCCTCGGCGCCCACCAGACGGCCGTGATCCGCATCGGCCTCTCCTTCACGTGGCTGGTCTTCCTGCTGCGCGAGTGGCCCAACCGGCACGAGATGTACGGCCCCGACGGGCCGTGGAGCTGGGAGATGGCCCGTCGGCTGACCGCCGACAACCACGCCTTCACCGCCCTGCTGTGGTCCGACGGCGGCCTGTGGTTCGAGGCCGTCTACGCCTTCGCCGTCGTGACCGCCGCCCTGCTGACCCTGGGCTGGCGCACCCGCACCATGACCGTGCTCTCCATGGTCGGCGTGCTGTCCCTGCAGAACCGCAGCGTCTTCCTCGGCGACGGCGGCGACAACGTCATCCACTTGATGGCCCTCTACCTGATCCTCACGCGCTGCGGGCGGGTCTGGTCGCTGGACGCCCGCCGCGCCGCCAAGCAGGCCGGCGGGCCCGCCCGCCGGGACGTGACGGGGATCGTGCTGTGGGCCGCCTGCGGGCTCGCCCTGGCCGCCGCGCAGCTCCTCGGCGACACGCGGATGTCCTGGACCGACCACGGTCCGCTCCCCGGCGTCGGCTGGGCCACCGCGCTGTGGGGCCTGTGGCTCGTTCAGGCGCTGTGGTGGCTCGCGGGGCGCTACGCACCCGAACCCCGCGCCGTCCTGGACATCCTGGCCAACCTGCTGCACAACGCGGGCCTGCTGGTGATCATGGCCGAGGTCTGCCTGATCTACGCCACGGCCGGCTGGTACAAGATCCAGGGCTCGCGCTGGCAGGACGGCACCGCGCTCTACTACCCGCTGCACCTCGACTACTTCTCGCCCTGGCCCGAGCTGTCCCACGCCCTCGCGAGCAGCGGGCTGCTCGTGCTGCTGCTCAGCTACGGCACCGTGGCCGTGCAGGTCGCCTTCCCCTTCACCCTGCTCAACCGGCGCGTGAAGAACGTCCTGCTGGCCGTGATGATGATGGAGCACCTGGGCATCGCCCTGCTGCTCGGGCTGCCGTTCTTCTCCCTCGCGATGATCGTGGCCGACGCGGTCTTCCTCCCCACCTCCTTCCTGCGCCGCCTGGGACCGCTCGCGGCCCGCGCCCGTGACCGGCTGCTGCCGGCCCGGACGCAGGCCGTTCCCGCGCAGCGCGAGGGGGACGAAGCGGCCGACCGGACTCTCGTAGGCTGAGGGGCATGACCGAGGACGAAGCCGCTGCTGCCGTGCGGCAGTGGGGCGAGCACGCCCCCGACGCCGTACTGCTCGACGGCTTCCACGCCCTGAAGCACGCCCTGCGCTTCGGCGCGGACGTGAGCATCGCGCTCACCAGCGACAAGGCGGCGGCGCTGCAGCTGGCCGCCGCGCTGGCCGAGGACCTCACGGCGATCCTCGACGAGCGCCTGGTGGAGATCCCGGCGCGGGACCTGCGCGAGCTGGTGCCCAGGATCCACCCCACCGGCGTGGCCGCGCTCGCCGTGCGGCCGGCCCGCCGGGCGAACCTCGACGCCCTCTCACGGGCGCCCCGCCGGGCCCCCGTCGTCGTCCTGGACAACCCCCGCAACCTCGGCAACGTGGGCGCCGTGATCCGGCTGGCGGCCGGCTTCGGCGCCACGGGCGTCGTCACCACCGGGGACATGGACCCCTGGCACCCCAATGCCGTACGGGCCGGGGCGGGGCTGCACTACGCCACGGCCGTCGAGCGGCTGCCCCTGCCCGAGCTGCCGCCCGGGCCGCTGTACGCCCTGGACCCGGAGGGCGACGACATCCGCTCCCTCACGCTGCCCGACGACGCGCTGATCGCCTTCGGCTCGGAGCGCCACGGCATCTCGCCCGGGTTGCGCGAGAGGGCGACCCGGCTGGTCGCCCTCCCCATGCGGCCGCAGGTCTCCAGCTACAACCTCGCCACCAGCGTCGCCATGGCGCTGTTCCACTGGGGAGGCCCGGGCCCGGACCGGGCCTAGGCCGGGCGGCGCACCTCGACCGTGCGGAAGCGGTTGGCGACGAACGCGCCGTCGCACAGGGCCGCATTGGCGGCGGGGTTGCCGCCGGAGCCGTGGAAGTCGGAGAAGGCCGCCGTCTGGTTCACGAACACCCCGCCCGTCAGGTTGAGCGAGAGCTGGGCGCACTCCTCCAGGCAGGCCTGCTCCACCAGCCGCTCGACCTCCGCCGACGTCGTGTACGCACCGACGGTCATCGCGCCCTTCTCCCGCACCGTGCGGCGCAGCAGCTCCACGGCGTCCGCCGCGGAGTCGACGGCCACGGCGAAGGAGACCGGGCCGAAGCACTCCGAGAAGTAGGCCGCTTCGGCGTCGGGCTTGGCGCCGTCCAGCTTCACGATCACCGGGGTGCGGACGGTGGCACCGGGGAATTCGGGGTTGTCCACCGTGCGGGAGGCCAGGGCCACTTCGCCGAGCTGCGCGGCGGCGTCGATCCGCTCCTTGACCTGGTCGTTGACGATGGCGCCCAGCAGGGCGTTCGCCCGGGCGTCGTCGCCCAGCAGGCCCTCGACCGCGGCGGCCAGGTCCGTGACCACCTCGTCGTAGGACTTGTGCCCGGCGTCGGTGGCGATGCCCTCGCGGGGGATCAGGAAGTTCTGCGGGGTGGTGCACATCTGGCCGCTGTAGAGGGACAGCGAGAAGGCCAGGTTGCCCAGGAGGCCCTTGTAGTCGTCGGTGGAGTCGAGCACGACGGTGTTCACGCCGGCCTTTTCCGTGTAGACCTGCGCCTGGCGGGCGTTGGCCTCCAGCCAGTCGCCGAAGGCGGTGGAGCCGGTGTAGTCGATGATGCGGATCTCCGGGCGCACGGCCAGGGTCTTGGCGATGCCCTCGCCGTCCCGCTCGGCGGCCAAGGCCACCAGGTCGGGCGAGAAGCCGGCCTCGCTCAGCACCTCGCGCGCGATGCGCACGGTCAGGGCCAGGGGCAGCACCGCGCGCGGGTGCGGCTTGACCAGGACGGCGTTGCCCGTGGCGAGGGAGGCGAAGAAGCCGGGGAAGCCGTTCCACGTGGGGAAGGTGTTGCAGCCGATGAGCAAGGAGACGCCGCGCGGGACGGCCGTGAACTCCTTGCGCAGCTCCAGCGGATCGCGCTTGCCCTGCGGCTTGGACCACGGCGCCGAGCCCGGGGTGCGGACCTGCTCCGCATAGGCGTAGGCCACGGCCTCCAGGCCCCGGTCCTGGGCGTGCGGGCCGCCGGCCTGGAAGGCCATCATGAACGCCTGGCCGCTGGTGTGCATCACGGCGTGGGCGAACTCGTGCGAGCGGGCGTTGATCCGCGCGAGGATCTCCAGGCAGACCGCGGCCCGCACCTCCGGCCCCGCCTCGCGCCACTGCGGCATCGCCGCGCGCAGCGCCGGCAGCAGGTCATCGACGGCCGGGTGGGGATATTCGATGCCGAGCTCGATCCCGAACGGCGACACCTCGGCGCCCGCCCAGCCGTCCGTGCCCGGCTGGTCCAGCTCGAAGCGCGCGCCGCGCAGCGCCTCGAAGGCGGCCTGGCCCTCGGCGGCGCTCAGGCTGCCCGGCACGGCGCCCTCCGCGCCGTACGCCTTCGGGTGCTCGGGGAAGGGGGACCAGTAGGCCCGCGTGCGGATGGCCTCCAGCGCCTGATCCAGGATGGGGCGGTGCTTCTCGGTCAACTGAGCGGTGGTGAGTCCGGCGGTCACGGCTGACCAACTCCTTGTCGAGCGGGGCTCCGATACGGGGGACCAGACGCACCCCCGGTGGATACAGTAACCGAACGATCGGTCGGGACAAGGGGGCCCGGCAATCCTGTGGACAACACTTCGGGGAGGATCACTGCCATGACCGCTATCGACCCGGCCGGCACCGTCGCCGTCGTCGGCGCCGGCACCATGGGCCAGGGCATCGCCCAGGTCGCCCTGACCGCGGGCCACCCCGTGCGGCTGTACGACGCCGCGCCCGGCCGTGCGGAGGAGGCGGCGCGGGCGATCGCCGCCCGGCTCGGCCGCCTGGTGGACAAGGGAAGGCTCGACGCGGCCGGCCGGGACGCTGCTCTCGCCCGCCTGCGGCCCGCCGCCCGGCTCGCCGAACTCGTCGACTCCGCGCTCGTCATCGAGGCGATTGTCGAGCAACTGCAGGCCAAACAGAAGCTGTTCACCGAGCTGGAATCGGTCGTTCCCGACAGCTGCCTGCTGGCCACCAACACCTCGTCCCTGTCGGTGACCGCCGTCGCGGGCGCCCTGAAGCTCCCCGGCCGCTTCGTCGGCCTGCACTTCTTCAACCCCGCCCCGCTGCTGCCGCTGGTGGAGGTCGTCCGCGGGTTCGCCACGGACCAGGAGGCGGCCGATCGCGCCCGTGCCACGGTGGCCGCGTGGGGCAAGACCCCGGTGGCCTGCGCCGACGCCCCCGGCTTCATCGTCAACCGCATCGCCCGGCCCTTCTACGCGGAGGCCTTCCGGCTGTACGAGGAGCGTGCCGCCGACCCCGCCACCCTCGACGCCGTGCTGCGCGAGTGCGGCGGCTTCGCGATGGGGCCCTTCGAGCTCACCGACCTCATCGGCCAGGACGTGAACGAAGCCGTCACCCGTTCGGTCTACGAGTCGTTCTTCCACGACCCGAAGTTCCGGCCGTCCCTGGCGCAGCGCAGGCTGGTGGAGGCGGGGCTGCTGGGGCGCAAGAGCGGCCGCGGCTGGTTCGACCACTCGGCGGACGCGCAGCGGCCCCGGCCGCACACCGCGGAGCCGCAGGACGCCCCCGCCGCGATCCGCGTCACGGGCGGCCTGGGGCCCGCCGCCGCCCTGGTGGAGATGGCCCGGGAGGCGGGCATCGAGGTCGCCGTGGAAGGGGACGGGTCCGCCTCCGGCGGCCACATCAGGCTGCCCGGTGGTGCGTGCCTGGCGCTGACCGACGGCTCGGCCGCCGTGGAGGGCCCTCCGGGAGAGCGCGGCATCTTCTTCGACCTGTCGCTCGACTACCGCGCCGCTACCCGCATCGCCCTGGCCCCGTCCGCGGACGCCGCGCCCGAGGACGTCCGTGAGGCCACCGGCCTGATGCAGGCGCTTGGCAAGCAGGTCAGCGTCATCGACGACGTCCCCGGCATGATCGTCGGCAGGACCGTCGCGATGATCGTGGACTTCGCCGTCGACGCCGCCGCCCGCGGGGTCGCCACCCCCGAGGACATCGACGCGGCCATGCGGCTGGGAGTGAACTATCCGGGCGGCCCGCTTCAGTGGGCCGACCGTCTCGGGGCGCTCTGGCTGTGGAACTTCCTGTACAACCTGCACGACGAGGGGGCGGGCGAGCGCTACGCGCCGTCGCGGGCCCTGAGGCGCCGTGCGGACCGAGAGGCACGGGTGCTGTAATCGTGACCATGGCCAAGCGCGACACCTACACGCCCGAATCGCTGCTCGCGGTCGCCGTCGAGGTGTTCAACGAGCGGGGCTACGACGGCACGTCCATGGAGCACCTCTCCAAGGCGGCCGGGATCTCCAAGTCCTCCATCTACCACCACGTGAAGGGCAAGGAAGAGCTGCTGCGGCTCGCGATAAGCCGCGCCCTGGACGGGCTCTTCGCCGTGCTGGAGGAGCCGGAGGCGACCGGGGGCCGCGCCGTCGACCGCCTGCAGCACGTCACCCGGCGCACCGTCGAGGTGCTCATGGCCGAGCTGCCCTACGTGACGCTGCTGCTGCGCGTGCGCGGCAACACCGACACCGAGCGCTGGGCGATGGAGCGCCGCCGCGAGTTCGACCACCGCGTCGCCGATCTCCTCAAGCAGGCGGCGGCCGACGGCGACCTGCGGGCCGACGTGGACGCACGGCTGGCCACCCGCCTCCTCTTCGGAATGATCAACTCCGTGGTGGAGTGGTACCGCCCCGGCCACGGCGGGGCGGCGACCAGCGAAGAGGTCGCCGACGCGGTGGTGCTGACGGCGTTCGCGGGCCTGCGCACCCCCGGGCGGGACTGACCTTCCCGGACCGGCCGTTCCCGGACTAGCCCTTCTCCTGCAGGTCCGTCTCCTCGAAGATCAGCAGCGTGCGGGTGCTGAGCACCTCGTCCATGGACTGGATGCGGGTCAGCACCAGCTCGCGCAGGGCCCGGTTGTCCTTGGTGTGCACCAGCAACAGCACGTCGAAGTCCCCGCTGACCAGGGCGATGTGCGAGGCCCCCGGCAGCTCCAGGAGCTTGTCGCGGACCGTGCGCCAGGAGTTCTGCACGATCTTCAGCGTGATGTACGCCGACGCGCTCTGCCCAGCCCGCTCCTGGTCGACCCGCGCGCTGAAGCCCCGGATGACCCCGTCGTCGATGAGCCGGTTGATCCGGGCGTAGGCGTTGGCGCGCGAGACGTGCACCTGCTCGGCGACGGAGCGTATCGAAGCGCGCCCGTCGGCCTGGAGCATGCGCAGGATGGCGCGGTCTATCTCGTCCAGCGGCCGCGCCGGAGCCCTGCTCCCGGTGAAGGCCATCTGTTCGTCCGGCATGGCGTCCCGCCTCCCCCTCTTGGACGTCCTGGCCATATCTCAGGCTGTGGAGAACCGTTTGTCCACAGGCTCGGGCCGCCTGTAGCCAAAATGTGCCGACGACCGAACAATCGGTAGGGAGGGCGTCGGCGGGATTCCGCCGCACGTCCGGTCAAGCCCGTCCCCACGAAGGAGGTGCTCGTCATGACGGTTCTGGAGCAGCCCGGCTCGTACCGGCCCACCCCGCCCCCCGCCTGGCGGCCCCGCACCGACCCCGCACCCCTGCTTCCCGACGCGGAGCCGTATCGCGTGCTGGGCACCGAGGCGGCGGACGGGCTCGACGCCGGGCTGCTGCTCCGGCTCTACGGCCACCTCGTCCGCGGCCGGAGGTACAACGCCCAGGCCACCGCGCTCACCCGCCAGGGCCGGCTCGCCGTCTACCCCTCCTCCACCGGGCAGGAGGCGTGCGAGGTCGCCGCCGCGCTCGCCCTGCAGGAGCAGGACTGGCTCTTTCCGAGCTATCGGGACACCCTCGCGGCCGTCGCCCGCGGCCTCGATCCCGTCCAGGCGCTCACCCTGCTGCGCGGCGACTGGCACACCGGATACGACCCCCACGAGCACAGGATCGCACCGCTGTGCACCCCGCTGGCCACCCAGCTGCCGCACGCGGTGGGCCTCGCCCACGCCGCCCGCCTCAAGGGCGATGACGTGGTCGCGCTCGCCATGGTCGGCGACGGCGGCACCAGCGAGGGCGATTTCCACGAGGCGCTGAACTTCGCCGCCGTCTGGCAGGCACCCGTCGTCTTCCTCGTGCAGAACAACGGCTTCGCGATCTCCGTGCCGCTCGCCAAGCAGACCGCGGCCCCCTCGCTCGCCCACAAGGCCGTCGGCTACGGCATGCCCGGCCGGCTCGTCGACGGCAACGACGCCGCCGCCGTCCACGAGGTGCTCACCGACGCCGTGCGGCGCGCCCGCGAAGGCGGCGGCCCCACCCTCGTCGAAGCCCTCACCTACCGCATGGAAGCCCACACCAACGCCGACGACGCCACCCGCTACCGCAGCGACGCCGAAGTCGACACCTGGCGCGGCCACGACCCCATCGCCCTGCTGGAGCAGGAGCTCACCGCACGCAAGCTCCTGGACGAGGACACCGTGGCCGCCGAGCGGGAAGCGGCCGAGCGCATGGCCGCCGACCTGCGCGAGCGCATGAACCAGGACCCCGTGCTCGACCCCATGGACCTCTTCACCCACGTCTACGCCGAGCAGACCGCCCAACTGCGGGAGCAGGCCGAGATGCTGCGCGCCGAGCTCGACGCCGCAGCCGAAGCCGCCCCGGCCTCCCCGGAAGGGATGCAGCGATGACCACCGCGGCCGTCAGGGCCGGAGCCCGGCCCGCCTCCATGGCCCAGGCCCTCAACCGCGCCCTGCGCGACGCCATGGCCGAGGACCCCTCCGTCCACGTCCTCGGAGAGGACGTCGGCGCGCTCGGCGGCGTCTTCCGCGTCACCGACGGCCTGGTGAAGGAGTTCGGCGAGGACCGCTGCACCGACACCCCGCTCGCCGAGGCCGGCATCCTCGGCACCGCCGTCGGCATGGCCATGTACGGGCTGCGGCCCGTCGTGGAGATGCAGTTCGACGCCTTCGCCTACCCCTCGTTCGAGCAGCTCATCAGCCACGTCGCCCGCATGCGCAACCGCACGCGCGGCGCGATGCCCATGCCCCTCACCATCCGCGTGCCCTACGGCGGCGGCATCGGCGGCGTCGAGCACCACAGCGACTCCTCCGAGGCGTACTACATGGCCACCCCCGGCCTCCACGTCGTCACCCCCGCCACCGTCTCCGACGCCTACGGGCTGCTGCGCGCGGCGATCGCCTCCGACGACCCCGTCGTCTTCCTGGAGCCCAAGCGGCTCTACTGGTCCAAGGCCGAGTGGGACCCCGAGACGCCCGAGGCGGTGCCCGCCATAGGGCGGGCCGCCGTCCGCCGGCGCGGCACGTCCGCCACGCTCATCACGTACGGGCCGTCCCTGCCCGTCTGCATGGAGGCGGCCGAGGCCGCCGTCGCCGAGGGCTGGGACCTCGAAGTCGTCGACCTGCGCTCGCTCGTGCCCTTCGACGAGGAGACGGTCTGCGCCTCCGTCCGGCGCACCGGGCGCGCGGTGATCGTCCACGAGTCGACCGGATTCGGCGGCCCCGGCGGGGAGATCGCGGCCCGGATCACCGAGCGCTGCTTCCACCACCTGGAGGCGCCGGTGCTGCGCGTCGCCGGCTTCGACATCCCGTACCCGCCGCCGATGCTGGAGCGGCACCACCTGCCCGGGGTCGACCGGGTCCTGGACGCGGTCGCACGGCTGCAGTGGGAGGCGGAGAGCTGATGCCCGAGGTCAAGGAATTCCGGCTGCCCGACCTGGGCGAAGGGCTCACCGAGGCGGAGATCGTGCGCTGGCTGGTCGAGGTCGGCGAGGTCGTGGCCGTCGACCAGCCGGTCGTGGAGGTCGAGACCGCCAAGGCGATGGTGGAAGTGCCCTGCCCCTACGGGGGTGTGGTGACGGCCCGCTTCGGCGAGGAGGGCACGGAGTTGCCCGTGGGGGCGCCGCTCCTGACGGTGGCCGTCGGGGCGCCCGTTGAGGCCGGCGCCGCGCCCGCGCCCCCCGCGTCGGGGGCCGCCCCCGAGGCGGAGTCCTCCGGCAACGTCCTCGTGGGCTACGGCACGGGGGCGCCTGCGGCGCGGCGGCGCCGGGTGCGGCGCCCCGGGATCGGGGCGCCGCACCTGCCGGACGGCACCTCCGGTCCTGCGGGTCGCTCTGCAGCCGGGGATCCGGCGGCGCCGGACGGCCTGCAGGCGGGCGGGCACCGCCGGTCTTCTTCGCGCGGGCCGGGCGCCGCTGCGACGGGAGGGGCGGCCTGGGCTGCCGGCGGTTCTGCGGGGCAGGAGGCTTCCCGGGGCGTGCCTGTGGACGGGCGTGCGGCTGGGCCGGGCGGCCCGGAGGCGGGCCGGGACCGCCGGTCACGTGCGTACGGGCTCAGCGGTGCTGCGGCGGACGGAACGGACGGGACTGCCATCGGACTTGCGGGCAGCGGTGCGTCCCCTGCCGTGACCGAGGAGCGGCGCGGCGCTGCCGCCGGGCCCGTCGCCGTCGTCTCTCCGCTCGTTCGGAAGCTGGCCCGGGAACACGGGGTCGATCTGCGGGCGGTGAGCGGTTCCGGGCGGGACGGGCTGATTCTGCGCGTCGATGTGGAGCGTGCCGTGCGCGCCGCCGCGGTCGCGCCCGAAGCCGCACCGGAGGCCGCACGGGAGACCACCGCGGCGGTCGCCCCCGGCGTCCCGGGCGCGGAGCGCATCCCCCTGCGGGGGCTGCGCGGTGCCGTTGCCGAGAAGCTCAGCCGGAGCCGGCGGGAGGTTCCCGACGCCACCTGCTGGGTGGACGCCGATGCCACCGAGCTGCTCGCCGCCCGCCGGGCCATGAACGCCGCGGGCGGGCCGAAGGTCTCCCTCCTGGCCCTGCTGGCCCGCATCTGTACGGCCGCCCTGGCCCGCTATCCCGACCTCAACGCCACCGTCGACACCGAAGCCCGGGAGATCGTCCGCCTGCCCGGCGTCCACCTCGGCTTCGCGGCGCAGACCGAGCGCGGCCTGGTCGTCCCCGTCGTCCGCGACGCCCACCTGCGCACCGCCGACGGCCTCTCCGCGGAGATCGCCCGCCTCACCGAGGCCGCGCGGTCCGGCACGCTGACCCCGGCCGAGCTCACCGGCGGCACGTTCACGCTGAACAACTACGGCGTGTTCGGCGTCGACGGCTCCACGCCGATCATCAACCACCCCGAGGCCGCCATGCTCGGCGTCGGCCGGATAGTCCCCAAGCCCTGGGTTCACCAGGGGGAGTTGGCCGTACGGCACGTGGTGCAGCTGTCGTTCACCTTCGACCACCGGGTCTGCGACGGCGGCACGGCGGGCGGCTTCCTGAGGTACGTGGCCGACTGCGTCGAGCAGCCCGCCGTGTTGTTGCGCTCCCTCTGAGCCTTCGGCCCGCCCCGAGCGGCCATACTCGTCGGGTGACTGGTTACGACGCCGTAGTGCTCGCCGGTGGCGCGGCCCGCAGACTGGGCGGCGCCGACAAGCCCACCCTGCGCGTGGGCGGGCGGACACTGCTGGACCGCGTGCTGGAGGCGTGCGCGGACGCCGAGGAGACCGTCGTCGTGGGGCCCCGGCGCCCCACCGCGCGGCCCGTGCGGTGGGCCCGCGAGGAGCCGCCCGGTGGCGGCCCGCTCGCCGGGCTCGCCGCCGGCCTGCGCCAGACGGCCTCCGCCACCACGCTCGTGCTCTCCGCCGACCTGCCCTTCCTGCGGGCCGAGACCGTACGGGCCCTGCTCGCCGCGGCGGCCACCGGCGGTCCGTACGTGGAGGGCGTCCTGCTCACCGACTTCGACGGGCGCGACCAGCCGCTGGTCGCCGCCTACCGCACCGAGCCGCTGCGCCGGGAGCTGGCGCTGCTCGCCACCGAGCACGGCAGCCTCGCCGGGCTGCCCCTGCGCCTGCTCACCGACGAGCTGACCCTCGGGCGCTTCGCGCACCCGACGGCCTCCTTCGACTGTGACACCTGGGAAGACGTCGCCACCGCCCGCGCGCGCATCAGGGACGATGGGAGCGTGTTGGATGAATGGATCTCCGCGGCCAAGGCCGAACTCGGCATCGACCTCGACGTCGACACCACCGCCCTGCTGGACCTCGCGCGCGACGCCGCGCACGGCGTGGCCCGCCCCGCCGCGCCCCTGACGACGTTCCTCGTCGGCTATGCGGCCGGGCGCGCGGGGGGCAGCCCCGAAGCGGTGGCCGAGGCGACCCGCAAGGCCGTGGCGCTGGCCCAGCGCTGGGCGGCGGAGGCGGCTGCCGCGGGGGCGGCTGCCGCCGAGGGAGGCACGGCGGCGGCTGCCGCCGAGGAGGGCGTACCCGGGAAGCGCGCCGCGGGCGGCCCGGCCGCAACGCCGGCGCAGGACAGCGCGGCCGGGCAGCCCTCCCGGGCCGGAGAGGCCGCGGAGCCCGCCGTTGACGGCGCCCCCAAGACGCCCGCCGACAGCGGCCCGGCAGCCGGCGAGTCCGGCGACGGCCCCGCAGCCCGTGGGTCCCTCGCCGATGGCGACGGCCCGGCAGCCGGTGTGTCCTTCACCGACGGCCCCGCTGCCCGTGGGCACCTCACCCATGGCGACGATGACGGCCCCGCTGCCCGTGGGTCCCTCGCCGATGGCCACGGCCCCGCAGCCGGTCGGTCCCTTGCCGATGGCGACGGCCCTGCAGCCGGTGTGTCCTTCACCGACGGCTCCGCTGCCCGTGGGCCCCTCGCCGATGGCGACGGCCCCGCAGTCGGTCGGTCCCTCGTCGATGGCGACGATGACGGCCCCGCTGTCCGTCGGTCCCTCACCGACGGCGTCGGCCCCGCAGCCGGTCGGCCCCTCGCCGATGGCGACGGCCCCGCAGCCGGTGTGTCCTTCACCGACGGCCCCGCAGCCGGTCGGTCCCTCGTCGATGGCCACGGCCCCGCAGTCGGTGCGTCCTTCACCGACGGCCCCGCTGCCCGTGGGCCCCTCGCCGACGGCGTCGGCCCCGCAGCCGGTGCGTCCCCCGTCGGCGACGACCGCAAGGCCGACGGGGCGCGATGAGCGGCGGCGACGCGGATTCCTCGCTCGAGCGGGCGACGGACGAGGCCCTGGCCCTCTTCGCCGACGACCGGCTGCGGGGCCGTCGGTGAAGGACACACCGGCTGCGGGGCCGTCGCCATAGGCGAGGGGCCGACCGGCTGCGGGGCCGACGCCGTCGGTGAGGGACCGACGGACAGCGGGGCCGT